>JAXDMA010000266.1:0-5134 GCA_034666305.1 Vulcanimicrobiota bacterium | reverse complement strand
ATATCGTCCTCCGGATGAAGTGGAATAAAAAGAGGAGATGCTTGGTGAACGGGGCGGTTGCCCGCCCCGTTCCAGACCTTGGAGGCTCGCTGCGGGAACCCTACCAGACGACGTGCCAGTCGACGATCGGGACCTGCGTCCCGTTCGCCAGGGTGAGGATACCGTCGCCGCTCGCGTCCGTCGTGAACGTGGCGACCGGCGCGCCCGCCGCCGTCGTGATCGTGCCGCTGACGGTTACGGCGCCGTTGGCCGCGGTCGAGCTCGTGACCACGAGCTTGTTGCCGCTGACCAGCGTGCCCGTGATGGACACGGACGCGAGGTCGCCGTCGCCGTCGAACGTCACGCTGCCGGTCAGCGCCGAGGTGCCCAGCTGCGTTCCGCCCGAGACGGTGAACGGCGGGGCAGCGGAGAGCGTCAGCGCGCCAAGAGCACCCTTGAACGCCGCCCCGTTGCGCGTGCCGGTGAACGTCGTGTCGCCGGCGGAGTCGTTGGAGATCGTCGCGTTCACCGTGCTCTGATGACCGTACGACGCGTTGATCGAGGGCTTGGGATCGTTCGCGATCCGGCCCGTGTTCGCGGTGTACGCGCTCGCGCTCAGCGACGCCGCGTGACCATACTGGGTGATCGGCGTCGTCGAGCTGCCGGGATAAAACGCCGACGTGACGACCCACGAACCGTTCGTGCTCGACCCGGTGAGCGCGTATTGGCTCTTGCGCACGCCGAGCTGCAGGTGCGCGAGGTTGAACGTCGTGACCGTCCGCGAGACGGTGGCCGTGGCGCCGCTCACGGCGTAAATCGCGACAGCGTCGCGTTCCGGCTGCGTGCAGGCGTCGTCGTAGAAGTGGATCGTCTCCACGGTCACGGAGCCGTCGGAGTTCACGGTCCGCGTGCGCGTGGTGCGGTTCTTGCAGGCGTGCGGCAGGCTCTGCACGCTGCGCGACGCCGACGAGGCACCGAGGATTCCGTTGCCGACGGCGGCGTCGGCTTCGCCGGTGTCCATCGGCTCGAAGGCCGCGTCCGTCGACGACTGAGCCACGTCTTGCGTGCTCAGCGATGATCCGCCGATGGGAGGGGTGATGCCGGCGGGCGACGGTGACGTACCGCCTCCGCCGCCGCATCCTGCGAGAAGCGCCGCGGCGACCAGGGCCGCGAGAATCGGTGTACGCATGAAAATGACCTCATGTCGAAGAGTGCGTCGGTCGACCCGGCGCGGGGCGCCGGTTTCGCAGATCGAGCGTACGTCCTCGACCGGTTCGCTACATTGGACGCGGCTGAGGCGCTGATGAGACTTTGGTTACGAGCGCAACGAGTTCACGCGTCAACGTGCCCCGTGTCACAACGCCTCGTTCTGGATTCTTGTGAGCTTTCCGCCTCGGAGCGCATAGGCCGTGCGCGTGTTCGTAGCACAGCCGGTATTCGCGCACTGCTCGACGTACAGCACATTCTTCGCGAAACGCACGCGGATGGAGCTGGGGCCCGCACCCCAATCCGGGCCCCAATCAGCAGTTGCGATCTTGGCCAGGAGCGCAGCGCCGTTCGCGCGCGCGTCAAACAGATACGCTGCCGCCGTTCCCCCAACCGGAAAATCACACGCAAGCACGACCACGGCCTGTTGCGTTCCGGCCCGGAGACTGCCCTTCACGACCGACGCAACGTGGAGATCGAAGCCGGAGCCCATCTTCGGATCGAAATATGAGAATGCACCGCGACGCATCACGACGGGAACAGGCACGTTCGTCGTGCACGGATTCGTCGCGTACGTGAAGTTCATGAAATCGACGGCGACCATCAGCGGAACGATCATACGTGCCTCCGGAGACCGACGGGAGTTCGCGCCGCCCCCGGCGCAAGCATGCCTTATGCTCGCAACCGCGGCGGCAGATGAGGGATCGATGGGCATTGCCAAGACCATAGCGCCCAGCGGGCATTTGCGGGCGGCGATCAACTTCGGAAACCCGGTCCTCGCGCAGAAAGACCCGCAGACGGGTGCGCCGCGCGGCGTATCGGTGGACCTGGCGCGCGAGCTCGGGCGCCGCTTGGGTGTACCGGTGGATCTCGTCACGTTCGACGCCGCCGGCAAAGTGTTCGATGCGCTCAAGGCGGATGCGTGGGATGTTGCCTTTCTGGCAGTCGATCCGGTTCGCGCGAACGAAATTACGTTCACCGCACCGTACGTCGTGATCGAAGGCACGTATCTCGTGCCGGACGGTTCGCCGCTGCGCGCGATCGAGGACGTCGATCGCGCCGGCATGCGCGTCGCCGTCGCGCGCGGCAGCGCGTACGATCTCTATTTGACGCGCGCGCTTCAGAAAGCGCAGCTCGTTCGGGCAGCGACGGGCGTCGAAGCGATGGACACCTTCCGCCGCGACGGCTTGGACACGGCCGCAGGCGTCAAACAAGCGCTCGTGACGTTTGCCGCGCAGCATCCCGGCCTGCGCGTGATTCCCGGCCGCTTCATGATCATCGAACAGGCCGTCGGCATCCCCAAAGCGCACGACGCCGGCGCCGCGTATGTGCGGGCGTTTGTCGAAGAGATGAAAGCGTCGGGCTTCGTTGCGACGGCGCTCGCGGCGAGCGGTCAGGCCGAAGCATCCGTCGCGCCCGCTTCGAAATAAGAACGACGTCATGGCACAGTTCGGCGATTATCAGAACGAGATCTATTTCGCGGCATTGCAAGGGAAGCTCTGCCGCTTTCCGATTCGCTATGAGGAGTTGGAAGCGCGCGGCCAGGAAGCGCTTGCCGAAGACCTCGTATCGTACGTCGCCGGGGGCTGCGGCAACGAGCGCACGCAGGACGCGAACGTCACGGCGTTCGACCGCTACGGCATCGTGCCGCGCATGTTCGTCGGCGCCGCGCAGCGCGATCTCTCCATCGAACTCTTCGGCATGCATCTCCCGACGCCGCTGTTCATGAGCCCCATCGGGGTGATCGGGCTGTGCGCGACGGACGGGCACGGCGATTTCGCGACCGCGCGAGCCGCGGCGCAAACCGGCGTACCGATGATCGCGTCGACCCTCTCCGTCGATCCGCTCGAAGCGGTTGCCGAGCACTTCGGTGCGACGCCCGGGTTTTTTCAGCTGTACACGCCGACGGATCGCGAGCTCGCCGAGAGCTTCGTCCGGCGTGCCGAAGCCGCGGGATACAAAGGGATCGTCGTCACGCTCGATACGTGGGTGACCGGCTGGCGTCCGCGCGATTTGAAATCGGGCAACTTCCCACAACTGCGCGGCCACTGCCTGGCGAACTATTTCTCGGACGACCGCTTCCGCGCGATGCTGGCGAAGAGTCCGCAAGACGACCTCATGGCGGCCGTCATGCGGTGGGCCGGAATCTTCGGCAATCCGCTCACGTGGGATGACTTGCCGTGGCTGCGTTCGCTCACCAAACTTCCGCTGCTCGTAAAGGGCATTTGCCACCCTGAGGATGCACGGCGGGCGATCGCCGGCGGCGTGGACGGCATCTATTGCTCGAACCATGGCGGCCGCCAAGCCAACGGCGGCATCGCGGCGATCGACATGTTGCCGGCGGTGATCGAAGCAGCCGGCTCGACGCCGGTGCTGTTCGACTCCGGCGTGCGCACCGGTGTCGACGTCATCAAGGCGCTCGCGATGGGCGCCGCCGCGGTGGGCATCGGACGGCCGTACGCCTACGGTCTCGCGCTCGGCGGCGTGGAAGGCATCGTGCACGTGCTCCGGTGTCTGCTGGCGGAGGCCGACTTGTTCATGGCCGTAGACGGGTTTCGAAGCCGCGCGGAGCTGCGACCGGAGATTTTGCAGCGCGCATGATCGGCCGCTAATTTCGCGAAGCGCGTCGAATGATCGTTCGGCCGTTCGTTCGGCGCGCCGCAGCCTTTGCAGCCGCCGCAATACTTCTCGCAAGCGCGCTGCCCGTGCGCGCCGCGGACCCGCCCGCGGCGGTCCTTTCCGCCGATACGCCGTTGAAGACGGCGTCCGGCGCGCTGTTCACGGCGCCGAAATCGTGGACGCTCACGGGCGGCGGGCAGATGACGGTGCTGACGGCACCGGAAGGGGACGTTCACGTGGCGGTGCTCGACGTCACCGGCGCCGAAACGGGGCGCGACGCCGCCGGCCGCGCGTGGCTCGCGTACCAACCATCGTTCAAGCGGACGGTTTCGAGAGCGACCGACCTGCCCGCGCGTGAAGGGTGGGATGCGATGACGGTCGTCAGCTACGAAACGTCGCCGACCGAACACGCGGTCGTGCAAGGCTACGCGCTCCGGAAGGGCACGACGTGGACGGTGCTGCTGCTCGAGGGCAACCGCGCGACGTTCGAAAAGCGCGGCGCGCAAGTCGGCCTGATTGCCGAAAGCGTGCGGCCTGGGGGATACGTGCGCGAAACGTTCGCCGGGAGAACCGCGCACCGGTTGACGCCGGAACGTGTCGCAGCATTGAAGTCGTTCATCACGGCGTCCATGGAGCAGCTCCACGTGCCGGGCACAGCGATCGCGCTCATCGATCACGGTCAGATCGTCTTCGAAGGCGGCTTCGGCGTGCGAAATGTGGCGACGGCACAGCCCGTCGACGCGAACACGCTGTTCATGGTCGCCTCGAACACGAAAGGAATGTCGACGCTACTCCTGGCGGAACTCGTCGATCAGGGGAAGCTGCGTTGGGACGAGCCGGTGGTCAACGTCTTTCCATCGTTCCGTTTGGGTGACGCAGCGACGACCAAGAGCGTGCTCGTAAAGCATCTGGTGTGCGCGTGCACGGGTCTTCCGCGCAAGGACCTCGAGTGGATCTTTACGACGACGCCACAAACGCCGGTGACGAAGACGTTCGACTTTCTCGCCGCAACCGCGCCCACCAGCAAATTCGGCGAGGTGTTTCAGTACAACAACTTGATGGCGACGGCCGCCGGCTACATCGGTGCACACGCCGCGTACCCGAACCTGGATTTGGGAACCGCATACGACCGCGCGATGCAGACGATGGTATTCGACCCGCTCGGGATGTCGAGCACGACGTTCGACACCGCGAAGGCACGCACCGGCGATCACGCCGATCCGTACGGACTCGACATCGACGGGAAGACGGCTCCGGACAATGTGGCGATCGACGACGCGATCGCGCCGTACCGTCCGGCGGGCGGGGCTTGGTCATCGGTGCACGACAT
>JAXDMA010000265.1:0-3364 GCA_034666305.1 Vulcanimicrobiota bacterium | reverse complement strand
GCAAACAGGCCGAAGAGGTCGCGAACGCTCAGGACGTGGCGACGCAGCTCGAGGAAAGCGTCATCAAGGTGTCGGCGAAGGCCGGCGGCAACGGGCGTCTTTTCGGCACGGTGACGAACGCGCAAGTCGCGGACGCCGTGCACGAGCAGCTCGGCCTGACGATCGACCGTCACAAGATCGAGATGAAGGACGGGATCAAGGCGCTCGGGACGTACCCGGTCGAGATTCGCCTCGGGAACAACATCATTGCCAAGTCCGCGGTTCAAGTCGTCGCACTGAAATAGTCAACGGACGAGGAGTGGGACGACACCCAGCGTGCGACTGAGCGCCGACGAGAAGGTTCGCCGCGAGGTCGCGGCGCTCTACGACGTCCTTGCCGACGCGCTGGGGACCGAGAAGGTCGTCATGCGCGCCGGTAAGCTCGGCACGCTCAAAGAGATGCGTTCGCAGGCGGTTCCCGACCGGCTGCTGGCGCTGCAGCGCATCGTCTTCGAGGATCCGAGCCTCGAGACGCGTCCCGCCAAGGCGCAGTACAAGAAGATCATCGCCGAGATCGAGGACCGGCTCGCCGACCTCGTCGCGCAGCGCACCGTCGGCGATCAGATCGAGGCGAAGATCAACGCCAAGATGGTGCAGCGCCACAACGAGTACATCCGCGAGCTCAAGCTCGAAGCGCTGCGCGAAGAGGGCGGTCCCGAGACTCCCGCGACGCAGAAGCGCCTCGCGGAACTCGAAGCACTCGACGCACGCGGCCTCGCGCGCGCGGCGCTGGACGTGCTGCGGCCGAAGTCGCTCGATCAGGTCGTGGGCCAGGAGCCCGCGATCAAGGCGCTCATCGCGAAGCTCGCGTCGCCGTATCCGCAGCACGTGATCCTCTACGGCCCGCCGGGCGTCGGGAAGACCACGGTCGCGCGGCTGGCGCTCGAGATGGCGAAGGCGCGCGCGCCGTTCGCGGCGGATGCCCCGTTCGTCGAAGCGGCGGGTACGACGCTGCGCTGGGATCACCGCGAGACCACCAATCCGCTGCTGGGCAGCGTGCACGACCCGATCTATCAGGGCGCGCGCCGCGACCTCGCCGACAGTGCCGTTCCCGAACCGAAGCTGGGCCTCGTGACGCGTGCTCACGGCGGCGTGCTCTTCATCGACGAGATCGGGGAGATGGACCCGGCGATGCAGACGCGCCTGCTCAAAGTGCTCGAGGACAAGCGAGTCACGTTCGAGTCGTCGTACTACGACGAGCACGATCCCAACGTGCCGGCCTACGTGAAGAAGCTGTTCCGCGACGGCGCCCCCGCCGACTTCGTGCTGATCGGCGCCACCACGCGCGATCCCGAAGCGATCGACGCGGCGATCCGCTCGCGCTGTGCCGCCGTCTACTTCGAGCCCCTCACCCAGGCGCAGGTGGCGCGCATCGTGCGCGAAGCGGCGCAGCGGCTCGGTGCGAAAATCGCGCGGCGCGTTGCCGACCTCATCGCCTCGTACACGATCGAAGGGCGCAAGGCCGTACAGATTCTCGCCGACGCCTACGGTCACGCGCTCGAGCGCGCCGGGAGCACGCGCAGCGCGACGGTGCGCGAAGACGACGTCCTCGAAGTCGTCCAAGCGGGACGGATCGTGCAGCACACGCCGGCCCGTGCGCGGCGGGCGAGAGAGATCGGCAAGGCGCATGGCCTGGGCGTGATCGCGTACGTCGGCTCGATCGTCGAAATCGAAGCGGCGGCGTTCGCCGCGCGGGAGCCGCGCAAAGGCGCCGTTCGCTTCAACGATACGGCGGGCTCGATGGCGCGCGACGCCGTGTTCAACGCGGCGTCGGTGATTCGCGCGGTCGCCGGCATCGATCCGGCCGATCACGACCTGCATGTCAACGTGGTCGGCGGCGGGAACATCGACGGACCGTCTGCGGGGCTCGCGTTTTTCCTTGCGCTCTACAGCGCGCTCGCGCAGGAGCCGCTGCCGCAGGACGTCGCCGTCACCGGCGAGGTGTCGCTGGCGGGCAACGTGCGCGGCGTCGGTGGAATTGTGGAGAAACTGTACGCGGCGCGCCAGGCCGGCATGAGAGCCATTCTCGTTCCGCGCGAGAACGCACGCGAGATTGACGCAACGCCCGAGGGAATCGACGTGATCTCCGTCGGAACAGTCGCAGAAGCGCTCGCCGCGCTCGGCGTGCGCGTCCCCGCGCCGCCCGCGCTGCGCGCACGCCGAACGACTACGAAAGTGTCCCGTTGAACGTCGCCCCGTTCGTCTCCACGATCGATCGCATCCCGCCGAGCAACCTCGAAGCGGAGATGGCGCTGCTCGGCTCGATCCTGGTCGACAAGGAAATGATGTCGACGGTCGCCGAGATCGTGCAGCCGCACGATTTCTACGCGTCGCTGCACGAGTCGATCTACCTCGCGCTGTTCGCGCTGTACGAACGCGGCGAACCGCTCGACAAGGTGGCCCTGGCCGAAGAGCTGCGCAATCGCGGGATGCTCGACAAGATCGGCGGCCTCGCGTACCTCAACTCGTTGATGGATACCGTGCCGACCGCCGCGTCGGCCGAGTACTACGCGCGCATCGTGCGCGAGAAATCGACGCTGCGCGGCTTGATCCATGCGGGAACGCAGGTCACGCAGCTCGGCTACGAATCCGAGGACGACGTGCCCGCGGCGATCGACCGCGCGGAGCAGGTCGTCTTCGACGTCGGCAACCGCAGCGAGCACAACGCGTTCGCCACCGTGCCGTCGCTGCTGCTGGGCGTGTTCCAGTCGCTGGAGCGGCGCCACGAGCAGAAAGGTGATCGCACCGGGGTCACGTCGGGTTATCGCGACATTGACGACTACACCGCGGGCTGGCAGCCGGGCAACCTGATCATCATCGCCGCGCGCCCTGCCATGGGCAAGACGTCGATCGCGCTCAACATGGCCGTCGCCGCCGCGAAGGACGAGAAGAAGCCGATCGCCCTGTTCTCGCTGGAGATGACGAAGCAGGAGCTGGTCGAGCGCTTCCTCTCATCCGAAGCGCGCTTGGACGCCTCGAAGCTCCGCCGCGGCGCGATCGCCGACCGCGACTGGGAGAAGATCGGCCACGCGATGGGAGTGCTGCACGAGCTGCCCATCTATCTCGACGACGCCGGCGCGGTCACGGTAACGGAGATTCGTTCGCGCCTGCGCCGCCTGAAGTCGGCGCACGGCCTGAGCGCGGTGATCGTTGACTACCTGCAGCTCGTACGCCCCTCGTCGCTGTCGCGTCAAGGCGTAAACCGCAACGAAGAGCTCTCCGAGATCTGCCGCGTGCTCAAAGCAACGGCAAAAGACCTCGAAGTCCCGATCATCGCCCTGGCGCAGCTGAACCGAGCCGTAGAAACCCGCGCCGACAAACGCCC
>JAXDMA010000264.1:0-2872 GCA_034666305.1 Vulcanimicrobiota bacterium | reverse complement strand
CAGCAGCAGCGCGTCGCCATCGCCCGGGCGCTGGTCAACGACCCGGCGGTCGTGCTCGCCGACGAGCCGACCGGAAACCTCGACTCGCAGACCAGCGAAGAGATCATGGGGCTGTTCCACCAGCTCAACGACGGCGGGCGCACGATCATCATGGTCACCCACGACGAGGACGTGGCCGGCCACGCCAAACGCATCATCCGGGTCCGCGACGGCCGCATCGTCGACGATCAGGAGACGGGTAGAGGTTAAAACTCCGGGAAAATACCGGCTGGGCCGCTACCAACCGCCGTCGCGAGCGGTAATGCGGCCCACCAAATCTCCTAGGAGCAGAATCGAACGTGAAATCTCGTACCAGCGTCTTCGGGATGGCTGTCGTCGGGCTCATCGGCGCGATCATCGGGAGTTTCTCGATGATGCTCTACGCGAGCACGCACTTCGCGGGCATCGCCGGCCCCGGCAACACGCCGCCCGCCGTCAGCGCAGCGCCGTTGCTCGCCACCACCACCGGCACCACCGACCAGGACCGAATCATCAACGCCGTCAAGCGCGTCGAGCCCTCGGTGGTCGCCCTCCAAGTCGTCGTGAACGGCACGCAGCTCGTTCCCACCGACCCGATGTCGCAGTTCTTCGGCGGCGGCGGCCCGGTCGTGCGGCAGCGCGTGCAGGAGCGCGCGTCGGGGTCGGGCTTCGTCTATTCGCGCGACGGGCTGATCGTGACGAACGCGCACGTCGTCCCGGCGAGCGTCAGCAAGATCACGGTCGTCTTCTCGAACGGCGACCGCATCCCGGGCCGGCTCTTCTCCTCGAATCCCGGCGCGGATTTGGCGCTCGTGAAGGTGGACGGGTACGCCAAGCTGCCGCCGCCGGTCGAGTTCGCCGACAGCACTCGGGTCCAGGCCGGGCAATGGGCGATCGCGATCGGCGAGCCGCTGTCGTTGCAAAAGTCCGTGTCCGTGGGCGTCGTCTCGGGCTTCAACCGCGATGAGCCGATCGGGGACGACCGCAACGGCGGCGCCCGCCTCTTCAAGGGTCTGCTCCAGACGTCGGCCCCGATCAACCCCGGCAACTCGGGCGGGCCGCTCGTGGACTACGACGGCCGCGTAATCGGGGTGAACCAGTCCACGGCCAACACCGCGATCGCGCAGGGCATCGGCTTCGCGATCCCGGCGCAGACGGTCGTGCAGAACGTCCAGGTCCTCGCGAAGAGTCAAGGCAAGACGCTCGACGCGAACGGCACGGGCACCGGCAAGGCGTTCTTGGGTGTGAGCGTCATCGACATCACGAACAACGTGCGCACGCAGCTCGGCGGCTACCGCGACCAAGGCGGCGTCGCCGTCTACCAAGTGCCTCCCGGCACGCCCGCCGAACAAGCGGGAATCGGTCCCGGCGACGTGATCCAAGCGGTGAACGGCAAGCCGATCAACTCGCAGCAAGAGTTCATCTCGACCATCGGCGCGCTCAAGCCGGGCGCTCAGGTGACCGTCCGCCTTTGGCAGAACGGCATCAAGAAGAACGTCCAGGCTACCCTGGCCGAGCAGCCCGTCGACACCTACCTGCGCAACCAACAGCAAAATCCCTAACCGCCGCGATCAGCGCGCCGCTTCGAAGGCGCCTCTTGCGAGGCGCCTTCGTCACGTTCCGGCGCGCCCGCGGGGCCGGCCAAACGCAACCATCGTGACAGAAAAGCTGTCACACCGAATGGACTGGAACACAACCGCCCGAACGACGTATGATAGGCGGTGGCGTCGCGAAGCGACGGCCAGGCTCACACCCCCTTGAGCGCGGTAAGCGGCAAGGCCAGAGCGGATCGCGAGCGATCCTGACGGCTGGTCCACGCGGCTCGGAAAGCGAGACATATTTTCATGGCTAAAGTGGTCGGGATCGACCTCGGCACGACCAACTCCGTCGTCGCCGTGATGGAGGGGCAGAGCCCCACCGTCATCGCCAACTCCGAAGGATCGAGAACGACTCCTTCGGTCGTGGCATTCACCAAGACCGGCGAGAGACTCGTCGGCCAGCTGGCGAAGCGCCAGGCCGTCACCAACCCGGACCGCACGATCAGCTCGATCAAGCGCGAGATGGGAACCGACCATAAGGTCAAGATCGACGGCAAGGACTACACGCCGCAAGAGATCAGCTCGATGATCCTGCAGAAGCTGGTCAACGACGCGTCGTCGTATCTCGGCGAGCGCGTCACCAAAGCGGTCGTCACGGTCCCTGCATACTTCAACGACGCGCAGCGCCAGGCGACCAAAGACGCCGGCAAGATCGCGGGGCTCGAAGTCCTGCGCATCATCAACGAGCCGACGGCGGCCGCGCTCGCGTACGGGCTCGACAAGAAGACCAGCGAGACGATCCTCGTGTGGGATCTCGGCGGCGGCACGTTCGACGTGTCGATCCTCGAAGTCGGCGACGGCGTGTTCGAGGTCAAGTCCACCAACGGCGACACGCACCTCGGCGGCGACGACTACGACGCGCGCGTGCGCGACTGGCTCGTGGCCGAGTTCCGCAAGGAACAGGGCATCGACTTGTCCGGCGATCGCCAAGCGCTGCAGCGCCTGACCGAGGCCGCCGAAAAGGCGAAGATCGAGTTGTCCGGCACGGTCACTACGTCGATCAACTTGCCGTTCATCACCGCGGACCAGAACGGGCCGAAGCACCTCGACGTGACGTTCACCCGCGCCAAATTCGAAGAGCTCACGCAAGATCTCACCGACCGCTGCGTGCAGCCGTTCAAGAACGCGCTGGCCGACGCCAAGCTCGACGTCAGCAAGATCGACGAAGTCGTCATGGTCGGCGGCTCGACGCGCATGCCCGTCATCCAGGAACTCGTCAAGAAGCTCACGGGCAAAGAGCTCAACCAGTCGGTCAA
>JAXDMA010000263.1:0-2999 GCA_034666305.1 Vulcanimicrobiota bacterium | reverse complement strand
GTGAGGGGCGGTGCCGAGCTCCCGCCGCAACCCAGCGCTCGAACTCCCCATCGCCTTATCTATTGAAGGAGTTGAGTCATGCGTTTCACACGATCCCGGACCCTGATCATCGTGGCGGCAGCAGTCGCTGCGGTCGTGCTGCCGGCAGCCGCACGCGCCGACGCCGTGACGGACTGGAACATCTACGCGAACGCCGCGATCTTCGCGACGACGCCGACCTCGCATGCTGCCGTCGTCAAGACCGCGATGGTGGAGGCCGCCGTCTACGACGCGGTCAACGCGATCGCCGGCGGCTACCAGCCGTATCTTCCGACCGCGCCCGCAGACCCCATGTACTCGCAGGACGCGGCAGCGGCGACCGCTGCATTCCGGGTTGCCGCGTATCTCGTCCCGTCGCAGCTCTCCGTTCTCCAGGCGCGGTACGACGCCTCGCTCCTGGCGATTGCGGACGGCCCTGCAAAGACCGGCGGGATCGCCGTCGGCGAAGCGGCGGCCGCCGCGCTGCTCGCAGCGCGCGCCAACGACGGCCGCGGCGGCGCGTTTACGTTCGTCCTCGGCACGACACCGGGCGCGTGGCGGGCGTCTCCGCCTTTCTTCGCGCTCGACCCGACGGCGTGGGTCGCCAACGTCACGCCGTTCCTCGTCCCCAACGCTGAGATGCTTCGCACCGACGGGCCGAATGCCCTCACCAGCAAGGCATACGCCGAGGACTTCAACGAGGTGAAGTCCGTCGGCTCTCTGACGAGCACGACGCGGACTGCCGACCAGACGATGGCGGCGATCTTCTGGCAGTCGCAGCCGGGAGGGCTCTACGGCGGCGTGATGCGTTCGCTGTCGGCGCGGTTCGGGTTGAGCACCGCGGAGAACGCACGCCTGTTCGCGTCGGCCAGCCTCGCAGCAGCCGACGGCGCGATCGGTTGCTGGAACGACAAGTACTACTGGAACTTCTGGCGCCCGATCGACGCGATCCACGATGCGGCCTCCGACGGAAACCCGGCGACGGTCGCCGATCCGAACTGGAAGCCGCTGTTCGACCCCTCGACCGCAACTGTTCCCGCGCTCTCGACACCGGCGTTCCCGGACCACCCGTCCGGGCACAGCTGCGTGAGCAGCGCGACGCTGAACGCGATGCAGGACTTCTTCGGCACGGACAAGATCGCGTTCGACATCGTGAGCTCGCGGTTCCCGACGCAACCGAGGCACTACGACCGCTTCTCGGACGCGCTGAAGGAAGTCATCGACGCGCGCGTGTGGGGCGGGATCCACTTCCGCACGGCGGACGAGCAGGGCGCGGCGCTGGGCAAGAAGGTCGCGCACTGGGAGAAGAAGCACTACTTCCAGCCGGTCGACTGATCGAAGCGAACTGAGCGACGGCCGGGCTCGAAGGCCCGGCCGTCGCATTCGTCCTCCGCGTTACCGCTTGCGCATGTCGTGCGGCACGCTGACCTGCGCGTCGCACGTCGACGTATTCCCCGCGACGTCCGTGACCGTGAAGCGCAGGGTGTAGATGCGCCCGGTCCCCGAGCCGTCGCGTTGCGCGCGCAGGAGCCCGCTCACGTCGGCCTCGCCGATCGTGAACGACTGGATGTCGTCGACGCCGGGCTCGTTGCTCGTCGTCGACGTCAGCACCGACGTGCCCGCGCCCGAACCGGTGTCTGTCACCGTGATACTGATCGTGACCGGAACGAGCTTGTTGTTCGGCGGCCACAGCGTGTCCGGATCCGCGCTGCAGGAGGCGGCCGGCGCTGTCGCGTCGATCTTGACCGTCCCCGTGTTCGCCGATCCCGCCGCTGCACCGGTGTTGCCGCCGCCGTCGGTGGCGGTGCACGTGATGTCGTGCTGTCCGTCGCCGCTCACGGTGAGCGTTCGCGACGCAGTTCCGGTTCCGCCGCCCGCGATCGCGCCGAGCGTCAGGCCACCGGCGCTGTCGGTGCAAGTGATCGCGCTGACGTTCGCCGGATCGCTCGCCGACACGCTGCCGGTCACGGGTGTCTGGGAGCCGTTGAAGTAGCCACCCTGGCCGGCCGGCGGGGCGGGGAGGGTGACGGTGACCGACGGTGGTGTCGTGTCGGTCGGCGATGGCGGTGGTGCCGTAACGATCGCGGTGATCGCGGCGAGCAACGCTTGTGAAACGCCGCCGAACCTGCCGTCGAACGTCTGTCCACCCGTTCCGGCGGCGAGGTTGGCCATGAAGGCATCCGTCCCGAAGGCGCCGTAGGGGCCGACGAGGATCGGGTAGATCACGGCCGGATCCACCGCGAGCGCAGCGGCGATGACCGACGCCGACGTGAGCCCGCTGTGCTGCTCCGGGTCGTGACCGGGTGCGTCGCCCATGACGATGATCGCCTTGTTCACGCCGTCACGCCACGGGAACTCGACCGCACGTTGGACGCCTGAGAGCACGTCCTCCGGGAAGTCGCACCCGCCGTAGACCTTGAAGCGAAGCGCGCCGAGCGCCGACACGATGTCGGGCCGCTTCTTCGAGAACGACAGATCGGTCACGGCGTCGTAGTCCGGTGGACAGCCGTACGCCGGGTCCGAATCCACGTCCTTGTAATCGACGACTCCCACGCGGTAGTCGGTGAGGATCTCCGGCGTTCCGCGTCCCGAGAGCGCGTCGACGACGTCGTTCGCCGCCGCGATCGCGGCCGCGATGTGCGGCCCCATGCTGCCGGTCGTGTCGATCGCGAAAACGAGGTCGACCTTCGGCACGTCCTGCGTCAGCGCCAGCGCCATGCGGTGGCCGACGTCGGCCCCGTACCGCGAGACGAGTGCGGCGCGGAAGTCGGCCCACTGCCGCCGCGTCTCGGCGATTGCGCCGCTCACTGCCTTCTGCTCGTTGTTCAGGACGAGACCGCGCGTCGTGTGCGGGTCGCTTGCGGAGCCGCTGACCGGATCGATCAGCGCCTCGTCCTTGTTCAGGCACTTGTGCGTGATCCTCGTGTTCAGACCGGAGAGGAGACCGGTGCACGCCGTCAGCGCCTCGCCCGCGACCCCGG
>JAXDMA010000262.1:0-6902 GCA_034666305.1 Vulcanimicrobiota bacterium | reverse complement strand
GCGGCAAGCCGCACGTACCATTCGGCGGCGTCGTTGCTGATGAGCGGGTCGTAGTTCAACCGCGACGCGAGGTCGACGGCAATGCCTTTGATCGCCACGTTCTGCGGGTCGTCGCGACGCCGCAGCTCGTAGCCGCGTCCGGCATCGAGCACCGCGGAGAAGTAGTCGAGCTCGTCGCTCAGGTGCCAGCCCGCCGCCGCGCCTTTGTCGTATGCGGCCTTCATCTGCCGGTAGAGCTGTGCGGGATCGATGTCCAGCGCCGCGCGCGCGGGCGCGAGCGGCAGCGCGATGGCGAGCGCCGCGACCAGCGCGGCGACCAGCTTACGGACCGACAACGGTGCTGTCGTCGAGGACGGAGTCGAGCGAGTTGGAAAGGAGCGCATTCTTGATCTCCCGGGCGATGCGGCGTCCGGTTGACATCGGTTCGCTGTAATTCAGATACGAGTACGGCGAGCCGTCGATGAAGAGGTTGGTACCCGCGACGATCCGGGCGGATATCTCCATGATGTAGAAGCTGGTGTCCGGCGTGATGATCGTCTCGATACAGAACGCGCCGAAGAGCCCTTTGGGTCCGCAGATCTCCTGGCTCACGCGCACGACGTCTTCGCCCATCCGATAGGCCTCGGCGAGCATCGACTCGCGCAGGCTGATCGGCTGGTTGCCGACCACGACGTACGACGGGTCCAGGTCCATGACGGCCTGCGCTTGGGACGGAATGCGGCCGAGCGAGTCGACGTTCGTCTCATAGCGGCGGTCCATCGACATGATCTCGAGCTTGCGAGTAAGCGACGAATAGAAGTAGTGGATGTAGAGCGGGACGCCGATGATGTATTCTTGCAGGATGTAGTTCTGCCGCGCGAGCAGCGACGCGCGCTCTTCGAAATCCATCGCGTCGCGCAGGAACATGTAGCCTTTGCCGCCCTGTGCGCCGTACAGCTTCACGATGACGGGCCGGTCGATTTCGGCGCCCGTCTTGAACTGGCGCGGCAGCTTGAGTCCCGCGCGCATCAGCCAGTCGCGCTGGAGCTCGCGGCTGGCTTCCCAGTCGAGCACGGCCTTGTTCCCGAAGTACGGGATCGTCATCTTCTTGTGCTCTTCGAGCGACAGATAGGCGACGAACGAGCCGTGCGGCACGATGATGATCTTGCGCTTCTCGAGCTCGGGCACCAGCGACATGAAGTCGCTGTACTTCTCGATCGTGATCACCTCGTCGACGAACGCAAACGACCGGTACAGCCGCTCGGTCGCGCGGTTCGCGATCGCGAGCGTCTTGAAGCCTTCATCGTGCGCGCCTTTGAGGATCTGCAGCGCCGAGTGCGATCCCAGCGTTGCGATCGTGTACATCTCGCCGACGCCGTCTTCGCGGCGCACGGTCTGGTGCAAGGGCTCGACCATCATCGTCATGTTTTTATTGCTACCTGAAACGCCGGATTGCAGAGGAAGGTCTCGACGGCCCGGTCGAGCGCGGCGGGCGCGACGTCGCGGCCCGAGTCGTCGAGTAAGCGCCAAGCGGTGCGCCGGCGGATGGCCGTGACGCCGGGGATCGAACGCCCCGCAACCAGGCGTGCCGGAGGTTCGTCGCGCGAGGCGATCCATACCTCGCCGGGCGCTGGTTGGTCGGAGTCCCGCTCGGCCAACCGGTGCTTGTTCGGGTTGTGGATGGTCTCGTTCGAGGCGATTGCGCTCGCTAGGTCGGCTGCGGCGTCGTCGGCATCGAACAGCCAGATGTCGGCCCGCACGACGCGCGCGACGGGGATCCCCAGGCGATCGAGCGTCTCGAGCGCGGTGAATGCTTCGTTGTCCGGAATCGTCAGCGACACTGCGAACGTGCGGGTGACGGTCATGCCGGCACGCCGCCTCCGACGGCACGCGCGAAGTGCTCGAAGAACCGGATCCCTCCCGACGGTGCCAGGATAGCGCGCGTGTCGCCACGCGCGGCGTCGCGCGAGGCATCGAGATGCTGGTACGTCCAGGCATCGCGCTCGGGATGCGGCATGATGGCGAGCACGTTCCCTTCGCGGTTGACGAGCGCGGCGCAATTCAGGGCCGAGCCGTTCGGCGCCGGGACATCGTTGCCGTCGCGGTCGCAGTACACGAACGCGAGGTGGCCGTCGCGTTCGATGCGTGCGAGTTCGTCGGCAGGCGCGGCGAGGCGGCCGTCTCCATGCGACGCCCAGCCCGGGATGACGGACCCCGGCTCGATACCGCCGAGGATGGGCACGCGCTCCGGTGCGGTTGCAAGCTTGACGTGCACGTGCACCGACTGAAAACGCCCGCTCGCGTTCGGCGCGAATGCCGCGGTGGGGCGGCGCACCGGCGCGGTCCCGGGAACGAGTCCGGCCTCGGCGAGAACCTGCGCACCGTTGCAGATGCCGAGCACGTATTTCCCGGCTTGTGCCGCTTCGATAACCGGGTCCATCACGGCATCATGCGCGGCGACGGCACCAGCGCGAATCCGGTCTTCGTACGCGAAACCGCCCGGCAAGATGAACGCATCGAATCGCGCGAGCTTCTCCGGCTGCGACCAATGCACGAGCTCGCCGTCGAGCCCAACGGCGTGGACGGCGCGCAAGGTTTCATCTTCGCTGTTTGTACCGGGGAAGACGACGACTGCGACGCGCCCGCTCACGCGACGCTTCCGTAGAATTCACGCAGCGGCACTTCCCATGCCTCGCGAACCTCCTGCACGCTGACCTCGTGCCGATACTCCGTCCGAATGAACGGTTCCGCGATCGTGTTGCCGATGTAGAACGTCTTCACGCCGTATTCGTGCCCGAGCCGGCGAAACGCGCCCCAGTCATCGACTTCGCAAACGAACCCCGGGAACTCCTCGAACCAAATCGACACGCAAGGGTTCCGGTAGTTGTCACCGATAGCGAGATCGACGTCGTACATCTTGTCATAATGCATCAGATCGGCGCCCAACGAACGGTCGTCGAGCGCAGCGCAGGCCATCTCGGCGACGGCGGTGAGGATTCCGCCGTCACTCACATCGCGTACCGTAAGAAGGATACCGCGTGCGAGCGCTTCGCGTATCAGCGCACAATATTTGATGAAGTACGGATACTCGGCATCAGGCAGCGTCGTCGTCGCGATGCCGGTAATCTCGGCGACGACGCTCCCGCCATATGCCAACTGCGGGACGCCGACGATTCCGATGATCGAACCGGCCCGCTTGAATCCCCCCGCCGCGACCCGCGCGACGTCGGGGATCGCGCCGATGCACGCGACGATGGGGGACGGCGCGACATGCGTCCCGGACGACGAACGGTTGTAGAGCGAGACGTTACCCGAGACGAACGGCACGTCCAACGACCGCGCCGCCTTTGCGAGCCCGTCGACGGCAGCCACGAAAGCGCCCATCTGCTCCGGCACCGTCGGATCGCCGAAATTCAGGCAGTCCGTGAGCCCGAGCGGCGTAGCGCCTACCGCGGTTACTTGCGCGATTGCCTCGAGCACGGCCAATTCAGCCGCGCGATGCGGATCGATCTTGCCGTAGCGCGGGTTGCCGCCGAGACCGAGGGCCACGCCAAGGGGCGACCCCGGAATCGGCACTAGGACGCCTGCGTCCGCAAAGCCCGGCGGGATTGCGGTGCATCCGCGCACGACGCCGTCGTAGCGCCGAAAGATCGAGGCGCGCGAGCAGACGTCGCGGTGCGCCAGCACCTTTTTGAGCAACGGGAATGGGCTGGCGCCTACATCGTCCCGAAAGGCCCGCTCGTTCGCGGCATCACGCTCTTCGACAGTCTCAACCGGTACGTAGGGGAGAACGTACGGGCGAGAATACCTCACGCCCCCGGTGAGAAATCCTAGATCGACGTCCATCACGACCTCGCCGCGATGGCGCGCGACGTAGCGGCCCGTCTCGGTGACCTTGCCGATCACCGCGGCGCAGGCGCCGCGCGCAATGCGCGGCAGCGAGTACGTTTCGTTGTAGAGCGCCAGTAGCGTGGGCGTGAACGACGGCGGTACGATCCAGCACAGGCGTTCCTGCGTCTCGCCGATCGCAATCACTTCCGGCGGCAAGTCGCGTTGCGCCGTAGAGACGCGATCGAGATCCACCTCGGCGCCCATCCCGCCTGCGGCGCACAACTCCGCACTGCAGCCTGCGAGCCCCCCAGCGCCGAGGTCCTTGAAGCCGACGGTAATCCCTTGCGCGCGCAATTCCGCGAACACCGCGTACGACGCGCGCATGATCACGTTTTTCAGGAACGGGTCGGGCACCTGAACGGCGCCTTTGTTCTGGTCGGCATCTTCTTCGTTGAGCGTCAGCGACGAGAACGACGCGCCGCCGAACCCGCTGCGGTCCGTCGCTTTCCCGACGAGGACAATGTCCCATCCCACGCTGCCCTGCGGCGCGCGCGAGTGGATGATGTCCTGTTCCTTGACCAGGCCCAGCGCGACGACGTTGACGAGCACGTTGTCGTCGAACGACTCATCGAAGAACACGTCGCCGCCCACGTTGGGCACCCCGATCGCGTTCCCGTAGGCGGCGATGCCGTCGACGACTTGCTGCGCCACATACCGGCAGTGCTCGTTTTCCAGCCGCCCGAAGCGCAACGGGTCCGCGACGCCGATCACTTCCGCACCCATGCACAGCACGTCGCGCACAATCCCGCCGATGCCCGTCGCCGCACCCTCGAACGGAACGACTTGCGAGGGATGGTTGTGCGATTCGTGCGCGACCACGATCCCGTACGTCTCGCCGTTCCACTCGCCCAGTCGCACGATGCCGGCGTCTTCCCCGACGCCGAGCAGCACCGTTGGTCCCTCCGTCGGCAACTTGCCCAGATGCTCGCGGGACGACTTGTACGAGCAATGCTCGCTCCACTGCGCGTCGAACGCAAAGAGCTCCGTGTCGCTGGGCATGCGCCCGAAATGCTCGGCGATGCGCCGCAGTTCGTCGTCGGAGAGCGCGACCCCGATGTGACGGCCGCGCGCGACGACGTCGTCGAACACGACCGCCGTCTCAGGCACGCGCGACGCCGGGCGCTTGCGGCGGCGGCGGTGCGTTGAGCTCGGCGTCGGCCGCGAGTACCATGCTGCGCGCGTTCGCCTGCAAGAGCAGAATCCGCCCGAACACGACGGTGTCTTCGAGCGCGAACGCTTTCGCGCAGCGCAGCGCGATCTCGTCGGCGCGCGGGTATACCGAGTCGGCGAACAGGACCGGGCTCGCCGTGGCATTATCGAGCACGTCGGGCAGCGCGCTGGTATCCGCCCCGATCGCTACGAGCACCATGCGCGCGAACGTGGCCTCGAGCTGCGCGAGCAGCTGCAGCACGTACCCCGGGGTGCGCGCGACCGAGACGACATGCCGCACCGACGGCAAGCCGTATGCGCCGAGGGCACGCGCGAGCTCCTCGATCGCCTTTCCGTGCTCGGGCCCGTCGGCCAGCATCGCGACCATCCCGGGCCGCATCTGCGGAAACGTGCCCACGATGTCGGCGACTTGCTCGTAGTTCGCGCGCACCTGATCGAGATCGGCCTGCGTGACCACCTCGAGGTTGCGGTAGAGCTGCTTGTCGAGCATCAGCTCTTCGCGGCCTTGCGGCCATACGCGCCACGAATCGTTGTCGACGACGTCGGCGATGATCAACTGGCCTTTGCCCTCGCCGCTGGCGATGCGCCCGAACTCGATTTTCAGATCGACCAGCAGCGCGTTATGGCGGCGCCACGCGTGCGCGAGGATCTCGAACGTGATCCGCGCGAGCTCTTGCATCGCCGCAATCTCCTGCGGCGTGGCGATGCCCTGCGCGACAATCGCGTCCGGCTCGATTTGCGGGTCGTGGTTCGCGTCGTCCTTGATGAAGAACTCGAGCAGCCGCGGCACGAGTAGCGCGCCGCGTTGAATCGCCGGCCGCCGCTTCACCAGCGAGCCGGCAGCGACGCCGCGCACAACCACCTCGAGCGGGATCATGTGCGCGCGGCGCACGAGCATCTCGTTGTCGTCGTCGTCTTCGCCGCCGTTGAGATAATGCGTCGGCAGACCGCACAAGTTCAGCAGCCGAAACACCCGCGCCGTGGTCTGCGCGGCGATTCGGCCCTTACCTTCGATGACGTCACGGCGCTCGCCGTCGCGCGCGGTGATGCCGTCCTGCTGCTGCACCACGAGCACGTCGGGCTGGCCGTCCAGCTCGTACAGGACCTTGGTCTTGCCGCGCGCGATCTCGTGTCCCTTACGCATCGTTCTTCTTCTCTACCGGATCGACAGTGTCGCGAATGCGCTGCGCGAGCCTTCGCGCACGCTGCGGCGCATCGCCGACGTGGCCGGATGGGTCGAGCCGTTCGCGCACTTCGGCCGGATCCACCCAGCGCGCGATCCGCTCGTCGTCGGCCAGCAGCGTCGCGAGCGGGTTCGAATCGCCGGCGGCGAGCGCGTCGTACGCGCGCATCGCGCTCTCGCGGATCACTTCGTGCAGCTCCTGACGGTCGCCGCCGCGTTTCGCGGCTTCCATGAGGATCGCTTCGGTGCCCGCGAAGGGCCCGTACGTGCGCAGGTTTTCGACGATGCGGCGTTCGTCGACGCGCAGCCCCTCGACGATCTTGCGCGCGAGCGCGAGGATCTCGTCGGAGCACAAGAGCGCTTCGGGCAGGATCGTGCGGCGGTTCGCGCTGTCGTCCAGCGTGCGCTCGAGCAGGTTCGTGGCGGCGTTCTGCCACGCGACGTCGGCGTACGCGGGCAGCAACCGCGCGAGGGAATCGATGCGTTCGGCCATGACCGGATTGCGCTTGAACGGCATCGCGCTCGAACCGACTTGCTTCGAGCCGAACGGCTCCGCGATGTCGCCGAAACCCGGGCTCGCGAGGACGCGCACGTCGAACGCAAACTTCGAAAGGGATGCCCCCATGCCGGCGAGCGCCGAAAGCAGCAGATAGTCGAGCTTGCGCGGATAGGTCTGCGT
>JAXDMA010000261.1:0-22547 GCA_034666305.1 Vulcanimicrobiota bacterium | reverse complement strand
AGTCGACCGCGTACAGCGAGTCTTGCCCGCCTTTCGTCTTGATCGCGGAGCCGCGTGGATACGCCCACACGATGAGCGGCATGCCGTAGCGCTCGCATTCGCGGCGCACTTCGTTGCCTTGCTCGATATCCGCGGCTTGGTTCGGTGAACCCACGTACAGCGTGTAGCCGACCGCGCTCGCGCCGAGGCGCACGGCGTCTTCCACGGACGACGTCATCGACGAGAACGACTCGTCGTCCGGCGGAACGTTCGTCTTGCCGTTGACCTTGAGAACGAGCGGCACGCGACCGGCATACTGCTTGTGATATTTTTCCGCGAGCCCGATGTGGTAGGCGATCCCCGAGAAGTTGCCTTCGACCGCCAGACGCAGGACCCAATCGGTGTCGAGTGCATCCGGGTTGTCGAAGAAGTCGATCGGCCCGTGCTCGAGCCCCTGATCGATCGGCAGCAGCATCAGCGTTCCGTTGCCGGGGCCGTGCGCGTACATCATGTCGTAGAGGCGGGCGCGCTTGCCGGTCGAGAGATTGAGGTCCTCGAACGTCGGGCGGCGGATCGAAGCAAGCATCCTGTCGGTTCCCCTTGGCGGCAAACGGTTCGGCGCGTCGGCTTCGCCCGGACGCCGTCTCGACCATTGTGCGCCCCGCGCCTCGGCGGCGCAACGACGAGCGTCGCCGTTCAGCGGGTCCCAAGCGCGGCGTACAGGGCGGCGAGCCCCGTCACGGTCGTCGCGTAGAGCCCGACGCCCCACCGGGCGACGGACGCCGGCCGCGGATCGCTGCGCAGCTGCCGCGCCAGGCCCACTGCCGCGGCCGCGGCGGGTGCGAGCACGAGGAGCCACGGCCCGGCCTCGACGCGATAGCCCAGGACGAACGCGTGCGCGACGGCGATCACCGATGCGAGCGTGATGAGCTGCCACACGCGCGAGGGCCCCAAGTGGACGACGAGGTTGCGCTTGCCCGCGCCGAAGTCGGCGCCGGCGTCGGGCAGCTCGACGCAGAGCATCATGGCGAACATGGCGAGTGCGGTGGACGTCACGACGCCGCTCAGCGGCTCGCCGAGCCTGCCCGCGAACGCCGCGAAGCCCGTGCACGGCACGAGGACGGCGACGACCACCGCGGTGTCGAGCTCGCCGAGCCCCCGCGCCGCGAGCCGGATCGGCGGCGCGGAGTAGCACCATGCGAGCACCCCGATCGTCACTCCTAACCACCCGACGGTTGCGTTGCCGGCGAGCGCGAAGTGCGCGGTGACGAGCAACCCGAGCACGGCGCACGCAAGCGCCGCCCCGAGGGCGACGCCCGGCGCGAGCGCACCCGTCGACAGGATTCCGCTGCCGCCGGACCACGCGGTGCGCGTCGCGTGCGTATCGGCGGCGCGGTCGAAGTAGTCGTTCGCATAGTGGACCATCAGCTGAAACGCGGTCACCAGCGCTTGCGCCCACAAATAGGTCGCGACGTCGATACGGAAACCGGAGGAGTGCGCCACGGCGGCGCCGAGCGCCACGCCGGCAAAGCCGCCGTAGAGAAACAACGGCCGCGAAAGGCGAACGAACGCGAGGATCGCCGTCATGCGGCCTCTTTAGCCGCCGGCCCGTCTTGAGCTTGTCGATGAGCCGCAGGCCGTCGCGTTCCGGGCGACGTACGCGGCGGCTTCTATGGCAGTCAGGGTTGGAATGATCGGCGTCGGGGCGATGGGCGAGCCGATGGCGGCGTCGCTGCTGCGCGCGGGATTCGACGTCACCGTGTGCGCGCACCGCAACCGCGAGCCCGTCGAGCGGCTGGGCGTGCTCGGCGCGCACGACGGCGGCGATCCGGCGGGCGTCGGCGCGTCGAGCGACGTCGTGGTGACGTGCGTCCCCGATGCGCCGCAGGTCGAGGCGGTGCTGTTCGGCGACAGTGGCGCGTCGCGCGGTGCGCAGCCGGGCACGCTGTTCATCGACATGTCGACGATCTCGCCCGTCGCGACGCGTGCGTTCGACGAGCGCCTGCGCGCGGGCGGCTACCGTTTCGTCGATGCACCCGTGTCCGGCGGGCCCGCGCGCGCGACCACCGGGACGCTCACGATCATGGCCGGCGCCTCGGACGCGGACTTCGCCGCGGCCGAGCCCGTGCTCAAGGCGATGGGCACGCCGAATCACGTCGGCGGGGTCGGGATGGGCGAGGTGGTCAAGCTCGTCAATCAGATCATCATCTCGAACACCATGATCGCGAACGTCGAGGCGTTGACGTTCGCGGCGAAAGCCGGCGCCGACATCGATGCCGTGCTCGGCGTGATCGGCACCGCGACCGGCGCGAACTACCTGCTGCAGAACTGGCTTCCGCAGAGCTGGCTCTCGGGCTCGCACAAGCCGGGCTTCGCGCTGGATCTGCTGCGTAAGGACCTCGCCGCGGCGCTCGACTCGGCGCGTGCGATCGGCGTCCCGATGCCGTCGAGCGCGCTGGCGTATCAGATGTACACCGCGACGTCTGGTGACGGCCACGGGCGCGACGACTATTCGTCGGTCGCAACGTTCTACGAACGTGCCGCGGGCGTGACCGTGCGCAAGAAAACCACGTAGCCGCGCCCGTGCTTTTCGGTGCGATCGACGTCGGGACGAACTCGATCCACCTGATCGTCGTCGAGCTGGATTCGGCGTTCGACACGTCGCGCGTGGTCTACAAAGCGCGCGAGATGGTGCGGCTGGGCAGCGACGACGCGCTCGAAAGCGGAATGCTTTCGCGCAAGGCGATGGAGCGCGGCGTCGACGCGATCGCGCGGTTCAACGACGCGGCGCTGGCGCGCGGCGCGGAGAGCGTGCGCGCGGTGGCGACGTCGGCGGTGCGTGAGACCGACAACGGCGCCGAGTTTCGCGACATCGTCGCAGCGCGCACCGGGCTGAAGCTGGAGATCCTCGACGGGCTCGAGGAAGCGCGACTGATCCATCTCGGCGTCGCCAACGGCTACCCGTTGTACGATCGCGTCGCGTGCATCGTCGACATCGGCGGCGGCTCGACGGAATTCGTCGTCGCCGACGGCGACCGGCCGTATCTCGTGGAGTCGGTCAAGCTGGGCAGCTTGCGGTTGTACGACGGGTTCGTGCGCGACAAGCCCGACCCGCTGCGTGCGGTGCGCCAGCTCGAAGCGCACGTCGCGGACGTGCTCGCGCCGCTGGCCGAGCGCATCCGGCATTACCGCCTCGACGTTGCGATCGGCACGTCGGGGACGATCATGGGTTTGGCCGCGCTCGATGCCGCGCAGCAAGGGATCGCGGTCAAAGGCGTGCACGGCTACACGCTCTCGCGCGTGCGGCTCGAAGCGCTGCAGCGCCAGATGTCGCTGATGACGGAGGCCGAGCGCCGGCGCATGCCCGGCATGAACCCGCGGCGTGCCGATATCATCGTCGCCGGCAACGCGGTGCTCATCGGCGCGCTGACGATGCTCGGGCGTGACGAGATCGTGGTGTGCGAGCGCGCGCTGCGCGACGGCGTGGTCGTCGATCTCGCGCACCGCGACCGCGAACTCGCGCAGCGGCTGGGCGACGAGCGCGCGCAGCGCCTCGAGTCGGTGGAACGCTTGGCGCAGCGCTACGAGCATCTGGGCGGGCACCAGCGTCACGTCGCGCGGCTCGCGCTCGCGCTGTTCGAGCGGCTCGCGCCGCTGCACGGGCTCGCGCCCGGCGACCGCGACCTGGTTTGGGCGGCCGCGATCCTGCACGGAATCGGCCGCTTCGTGTCGGACACGGGACATCACAAGCACGCTGCGTACTTGATTCGCAACACGCGGCTGGACGGCTGGAGCGATGACGAGCGCATGCTCGTCGCGCAGATCGCGCGCTATTATCGCAAAGCGATGCCCAAGCCGGCGCATCTCGAGTACGCCGCGCTCCCGCCCGACGACCGCCGCCGGGTCGACGTCCTCGCATCGCTGCTGCGCATCGCCGACGGGCTGGACATCCACCACCTCGGCGTGGTGACGGACGTCGCCGCCGTGCCCGAAGGCGGGCTCGTGGTGATCCACGCGCAGGCCGATGGCGACGCCTCGGGCGAACTCGACGCGGCGATGGAGAAAGCGGACCTGTTCGAGCGGACGTTCGGCGCGCGAGTGATCCTTCGCCAAGCGGCTGACCGCCAGACGCGCGAGGCCCCGCTTTGAGCGCGGCGACGACGAAGAAGAAGATACTGCTCGTCGACGACGAGGCGGCGATCGTGCATTCGTTGCGCTACAACCTCGAGAAGAACGGTTACGCCGTGACGACTGCCGGCGACGGGCGAACCGCGGTGACGCTCGCGCAATCGGAACATCCGGACCTCGTCGTGCTCGACATCATGCTTCCGGTGCTCGACGGTATCGAGGCGTGCAAGGAAATTCGCAAGACGTCGAGCGTGCCGATCATCATGCTCACCGCAAAGGACCAGGAATTCGACAAGGTGCTCGCGCTGGAGCTGGGCGCCGACGACTACGTCACCAAGCCGTTTTCGCTGGGCGAGATCATGGCGCGCATCAAGGCGCGGTTGCGCCGCGTCGACGTGGACGCCGACGACCGCGACGAGTCCATCACCGCCGGCGACATCACGATCGATCCCTCGCGGCAGCGGCTCATCGTGCGCGGGCGCGAGGTCGCGCTGGCGCCCAAGGAGTTCCGGCTGCTGCACGTGCTGATGGAGAACCGCGGGCGCATCGTGACGCGCCAGATGTTGCTGGAGAAGGTGTGGGGCTACGATTTCGAGGGCGAGCATCAGACGATCAGCGTGCACGCGCGCTGGCTGCGCGAGAAAATCGAAGTGGACCCGAACAACCCGCGCCACATCATCACCGTGCGCAGCCGCGGCTACATGTTCCGCGAATGAAGACCGGAGCGGGCGACGACTGATCTCGTTGCCGCGTCGCTGGGCGCGCTCGCCGGGGTCGTTGCGACGTACGCCGCGCTGCGCACCGCCGCGCGCGACCGCGCATCGTCGCGGAGCGACGCGCCCGAGCCGTCCCAGCCGGAGCTGGACCGTGCCGCGCGCTTGGTCGACGCGCTGCCGTTCCCGGCGTTCACCGTGGATGCGGGCGCGCGCGTGCGCGTGTTCAACGCGGCCGCCGCAACATTGTTCGCCACCGACCCCGCTCGCGCGATCGGCCGCGCGATCATCGAGCTGATCCCGTCGGTCGATCTGGAACGTATGCTGCAGGCAGCGGTCGCCGGCGAAACGAGCACGCGCGACATCGTGCTGTGGAGCGGCGCACGCGAGCGGTACGTCGGCGTCACCGCGCAGCCGTACGAAGACGGCGCAATCGCGATCGCCGCCGACCGCACCGCGCTGCTCGCTGCCGAGCGGATGCGCAGCGACTTCATCGGGAACGTGTCGCACGAATTACGCACGCCGCTCTCCGCGATGAAGCTGATGATCGAGACCGTGCTCGCCGCCGACGACGACGCGGAAGCGCGCACGCTGTTCTTGCCGCAGATCGGCGACGAGGTGGACCGCATGATCCGCCTCGTGGAAGATCTGCTGGAGCTCGCGCGCTCGGAATCGGGCGCCATTCCGATGCGTCGCGAGCGGTTCGATCTTGGCGACGTCGCCGCGGCGACGGTGAACACGTTCGCGCAACGCGCTGGCGCGCTGGGCATCGAGCTGGACCTCGAAGCGCCGGCGGCCGTCGACGTGTACGCGGATCGCGGCCGGCTCACGCAAGTCGCGGTGAACTTGGTCGACAACGCGCTGCGCCACACGCCGGCCGGCGGCAGCGTCATCGTGGAGGTCGCACGCGAGGGACGCGATGCGATCTTGCGCGTACGCGATACCGGCGTGGGGATTCCGTTCGCCGACTTGCCGCGCGTGTTCGAACGCTTTTACGTCGTCGACCGCTCGCGTTCGCGCGAGGGCGGCGGCGGCACCGGCCTGGGCCTGGCGATCGCGAAGCACTTGGTCGAAGCACACGGCGGGTCGCTCGTCGCCGAGTCGCAGTACGGCCGAGGCGCGACGTTCACGATGCGGATTCCCGCGTCGTTCGCACAACCTTAAGGTGCGTTAAACCACACTTAAAGCGCCCTTACGCTGCACCTGCGACGATGGACACCGTGAAATTCTTTATGAGGAACAAGTCCGCGCTCGCGGCCGTGCTGCTGGGCGTTTCGGTCGTCACCACGTCGGTGCCGGCCTTCGCCGACACGACCATCACGATCGCCGGTTCCACGGCGCTTCTGCCGCTGGTGAAGGACGCAGCCAACGCGTACCAGCAGGCGCACCCCGACGTGAAGATCAGCGTGTCGGGCGGCGGTTCCGGCTCCGGGATCGCGCAGGTTGCAGGCAAGGCCGTGCAGATCGGCGACTCCGACATCACCGCGTCGGCGCATCCGGAGCTTCACGACAACCGCGTCGCGGTCGTGGGCTTCGCGGTGATCGTGCATCCCGGCGTCACGGTGAAAAATCTCTCGAAGAAACAGCTGCAGGACATTTTCTCCGGCAAGATCGCCAACTGGAAAGAGCTTGGCGGAGCCGATCAGAAGATGGTCGTCATCAACCGGCCGCGCAGCTCGGGGACGCGCGCGGTATTCACGAAAACCATCATGGTCGGCGTTCCGATCAACGAGAGCAGCCTGACCGAAGATGCGACCGGAACGGTCGTGAGCGTCGTGAAGCAGACGCCGGGTGCGATCTCGTACGCAGCCTTCAGCGGCACGCGCGGCGCGGGTTTGACGGAGCTGGCGGTGGACGGCGTCGAGCCGACCGACGACAACATCATCCACGGAAAATATCCGATCTGGTCGTACGAGCACATGTTCACGCTGGGGCCGCCGACCGGCGAGGTTTCGCGCTTCATCGCGTTCGTGCAAAGCAACTCGACCCTCGTGAAAAAAGACGGCTTCATCCTCATCCGCGACATGCGCGTGACCGAGACCGACCGCTGACCTTTCCGGCCTTTCAGGTTGAACATTAAGGGTTCTTAAGGCGGGGTTAATCCGGCCTTACGGTTTGATTGGGACCATGACGCAGGCGGATCCGGGGTGGCGCCTGCGTCTTTCTCGGTATCGGAGGCATGTCGGTGCATCGCTCGTCCGCTCAGGCGGCTTTGGTCCTGGTCGCCGCGCTCGCGAGCACCTCGCTCGCAGCGTGCTCGTCGAAGACGCAAGAGGCGACCGGCGCCGGCAGCTCGGCGAGCGGTACGATCACGGTCGCCGGGTCTACCGCGCTGCTGCCGCTCGTCAAAGACGCAAGCGCCGCGTATCAAGGCGCCCACAAAGACGTGAAGATCAGCGTGTCGGGCGGCGGATCGGCGACCGGCATCACGCAGGTGGCGGCCAAGGCGATCGACATCGGCGACTCCGACATCCTCGCCGTCGGGCATGCCGATCTCGTCGACCATCGCGTCGCGGTGGTCGGCTTTGCGATCGTGACGAACCCGTCGGCCGGCGTGAAAAGCCTCACTCGCAAACAGCTTCAAGACATTTTCTCCGGCAAGGTCGCGAACTGGAACACCGTCGGCGGCGCCGATCAAAAAGTGGTTCCGGTCAACCGCCCGCGCAGCTCCGGAACACGTGCGGTGTTCGTCAAGACGATCATGGGAAGCGTGCCGGTCGCGGAAAACGGGCTCGTGCAAGACGCGACGGGTACCGTGATCTCGGCGATCAAGCAGACGCCGGGCGCGGTATCGTACGTCGCGCTCAGCGGGATCACGGGCGGCGGCGTCAGTATCGTCGCGGTCGATGGTGTGATGCCCGCGCCTGCATCGATCGAGACCGGCAAATATCCGATCTGGTCCTACGAGCACATGTACACGAACGGCGAGCCCAAGGGGGATGTTGCCGGATTCATCGAGTTCGTCAAGAACGGGACGGACCGCGTGCAGCAGAACAAATTCATCGCGACCTCCGCGATGAAGGTCACCGAAACGGATCGCTGAGCCGCCCGCGTGATCGCGCTTCAGGCCCGCCGCTCGCGCCGCGTCGAGCGGTTCGCGCTGTTCGGCTTGCGCATCGCGGCGGGTTTCGTGATCGTCGCGATGGCGGCGCTGCTGCTGTACCTCGGTTTCGAGGGCACCAAGACGTTCTACGCCGACCACGTCAACTTGGGGACGTTCTTGTTCTCGCCGGCGTTCGGCGTGGACGCCGGTCAGCCGGGCTCCGAAGTGTTCGTGCTGGGCTCGCTCGCGGTGACGCTGTTCGCGATAGCCGTCGGCGGGCCGTTCGGCGTCGCGGTGGGCATCTTTCTCGCCGAGATCGCACCGCATCGCATGACGTCGGTGCTGAAGCCCGCGATCGAGCTGATGGTGGGTATTCCGTCGGTCGTGTACGGCTGGCTGGGTCTCACGCTGCTCGTGCCGCTCATTCGCACGCACACCAGCTCGCCGTCCGGCTTCGGTCTCGCCGCCGCCGGCATCGTGCTGTCGATCATGATCCTGCCCACCGTCATCACGCTCAGCGAGGACGCGTTCCGTTCGCTGCCGGCCGCGCTCAAGGAAGGTTCGCTCGCGCTGGGCGCGACGCGCTGGCAGACGATCACGCGCGTGCTGCTGCCGAGTGCGTCCAGCGGGATCGCGGTCGCACTCATTCTCGGTATCGCGCGCGCGATCGGCGAGACGCTTGCGATCCAAATGGTGATCGGTAACGCGACGCAGATTCCGGGCAGCTTGTTCGCGCCGACGGCGACCCTGACGACGGAGATCGTCACCGACATGCCGGGCGCCGCGCAGGGCTCGCTGCTCGAACACTCGTTGTTCTCGATGGCATTGCTGCTGCTGCTGATGGCAATGGTGCTGATCGTGCTCGTTCGCTTGGCGCTGCGCAGACGAACGTAAGATGGCGCTGACCACCGTCCCGTCCGCCCGCAGCGTCGCCGCCACCGCGAACGTCCGCGCTCGAAAGATCGTGGACTACGTCGCCACCACGGTGTTGTGGGTGATGGCGACGAGCATCATCGTGGTGCTCGCGGCCTTCATCGGCTACATGATCTACCTCGGCTGGAGCGCGCTGACGCCGTCCTTCATCTTCGGCATGCCCAAGGAGCGCGAAGCCGGCGGCGGCGTGGGTCCGGAGATCTACAACTCGTTCTACATTTTGATCCTGACGCTGATCTTCACGATCCCGATCGCGATCAGCGCCGGCGTGTACCTGCAAGAATACGCGCGCCGCGGGAAGTTCCGCGAGATCGTGCAGTTCAGTGCCGAGTCGCTCGCTACGGTACCGTCGATCGTGATGGGCCTGTTCGGGCTGCTCGTGTTCGTGTACACGTTCCACTGGCGCTACACCGCGCTCGGCGGCGCGCTCACGCTGACGCTGTTGAATCTCCCCGCACTGCTGCGCGTGACGCAGGAGGCGCTCTCGAGCGTTCCCGACACGCTGCGCGAGGCATCGATGGCGCTGGGAGGCACGAAGTGGCAGACGATCACGCGGGTGGTGCTGCCGAGCGCGATCGGGCGCCTCACCACCGGCGTCGTGCTGATCGCGGGTCGGATCTACGGCGAGACCGCCGCGCTCATCTTCACCGCGGGTTTGAGCGTGACGGTCAACTCACCGTACGACCTCAACCCGTTCCACACGGCCGAGACGCTGGCCGTCCATCTCTGGTACACGCACTCCGAGTCGAGCGTGGCCGACGTCGAGCGCATCGGCAACGGCTCGGCGCTCGTGCTGCTCATCATGGTGCTGATCTTCAACGTCGCCGCGCGCGTCGCCGGGCGCGCGCTCACCAAACGCTTCACCGGGAGAGCCTCGTGATTCAATCGCCGCCAGTGACCGCGGAGATCCCGCTCGACACGGCTACCGAAAAGCTCGTCGCCACCGACGTGGACGTGTTCTACGGTTCGTTCCAGGCGATCAAGAAGGCGTCGCTCACCATGCGCGGTCAGCACGTCACCGCGCTGATCGGGCCGTCGGGCTGCGGCAAAACCACGTTCTTGCGCGCGCTCAACCGCATGCACGACCTGACGCCCGGCGCGCGCGTCGAAGGCTCCATTTTGCTCGACGGCGAGGACATCTACGGACCCGACGCCGATCCGGTCGTGATCCGGCATCGCATCGGTATGGTGTTCCAGCGCGCGAACCCATTTCCCAAGACGATCTACGAGAACGCGGTGTATGGGCCGCGCATCCACGGCGAGCGCGACAAGCGCGTGCTCGACGAGATCGCGGAACGTGCACTGCGCCAAGCCGCGCTCTGGGACGAGGTGAAGGACCGGCTAAACCGCTCGGCGCTGGATCTCTCCGGCGGCCAGCAGCAGCGGCTGTGCATCGCGCGCGCCGTGGCGCTGAACCCCGAAGTGATCCTGATGGACGAACCGGCGTCGGCGCTCGACCCGATCGCGACGTCGAAGATCGAAGATTTGATCGGCCAGCTCACCGAGCAGTTCACGGTGGTCATCGTGACCCACTCGATGCAGCAAGCCGCCCGCATCTCGGACTTCACGGCATTTTTCCACATCGGCGAGATCGTGGAAGTGGGACCGACGAATCAGATCTTCACGCACCCCAAAGAAAAGCGCACGGAAGACTACATCACGGGGCGTTTCGGGTAGTCTACGGCAATCGAGCGTAGACGCGCGGGTGCGCCTCGAGCGTCACGATTTCCAATGGTCCAGCCCGAGCAGCGTCCATCCCAGGCACTCCCGTCGGCATCCCGGGCGCGGCGATACCGCGGATCCGCGGTCGTTCCCGCAAGAGCCGCGCAACGACGTCGAACGGCACGTGCCCTTCGACGATGTAACCGTTGACGAGAGAGCTGTGGCATCCCGCTGTCGCTTCGGTCAGACCGAAGCGTCGCATTCGCACGCTGCGGTCCAGATCGTGAATCGAGACTTCGTAGCCCGCCTTACGAGCCGCCGCCACCCACCCTTCGCAACAACCGCATCCCGGGTCGCGGAAGGTGACGATGCGCGTCGGGCTATTTGGCCGCGCGGCGACGCCGAGCAATCCAGTCGCGAGAAAGGAGGCGAAGACGGCGCGCGTCATCGAGGTATCGGCGGGCATGACGTTGAGTTCCGACTTCAGCTGGAAGTCCCTCACGCGGTGATTAGGGCGTAGACGCCGACGAGCGCGACGAAAAGACCGCTGGCGACTTCGCCGTAGCGTTCGAGCGGGCCCAGCGAGATGCGCTGCAGACCCGCGATGCCGGCGACGGAAACCGAAACGTACGTCAAAATCGTCGACGCTGCAAACACAGCGGCCATCGTCGCTAGGACGGCAACGCCGTATGTCGAGGCCGCGAAGAATGCCGGGATGCCTTCGACCATCGGCGACGATCCCAGGATCAGCAGCAGCGCCGTTCGCCCGGCGACGGCGTGGTCGTGGACGTGCAGCGTCGCGGCGCCGCCTTCGACCACGTGCCAGTCCGCCGCTTCGTGCTCGTGCCAATGCACGTGCCGGACGCCGTCCTCGTGACGATGATCGTGCGCGTGCGCCAAGTCGGATGCGTGCGTATGGTGGTCGCGCTCCTGCAGCTCACGCCATCCCGAGTACGCGATCCAAAGGCCGAATCCAAGCAACGCGACTGCGGCCGTCACGCTGACGAGGTGCGCGTAGCGCACGGCCAATGACGCGCCGACGGCCCACAAAACGAGCCCGAGAAGAAGCGTCGTCGTGACGTGGCCGAACCCGGCGACGGCCGCAGCGCGCGCCGTGCGCGAAACCGACCACCCCTGCTGGCGGCCGAGAACGACGATCGGCGCCCAATGATCGGGCACGAGTGTGTGGAGCACACCGACGGCGGCCACCGTCGCGATCAGAAGCGGGCCGGTCATATCGGAACGTATGTACCGCTGTTCTCGCCTGTCGAACCGAAGGGGGAGAAGCAGCCCCCAATGGTCGAGCTTGCCGCGTGAAGCGTTTCGTGCTTTTCGCGGCTTGCGCGTTGGTGGGCGTGGGTGCGGCTTATGCGTGGCAGACGGTGGGGGCGAGCGGTCCAGGGTTGCCACTGCGGCTTATCGGTGACTTTCCGTTGACGGGAAACGCGACGCGTTTCGACTATGCGAGTCTGGATGCGACGCGCGGGATCATGTGGGTCGCGCACATGGGGGATGGTTCGGTCGAGGCATTCGACCTCAATGTGAATCGCGTTATCCTCACCGTGCCGCTTTCCCCGATGGCGAGCGTGCGTGGCGTGCTTGCGGCGCGCGGCAACGTTTATGCGGCCGCGCAGGGCATCGGCGCTGTCGTCGTTTTGAATGGTGTGAGCGGTAAGCGCATCGCGAGCGTCCCGGCCGGTGACGTCGACGGGCTCGCGTACGATCCTATCACCGAGCGAGTCTATGTTTCCGACGAAGCGGGTGGCAAGGTCACCGTCATCGACACGCGCACGAATTCGCGTGCCGGCGTGATCGAGCTGGGCGGAGAGGCCGGCAATACCGTGTACGATCCCATGTCGCACCATGTGTTCGCCGGCGTGCAAACGCGCGACGAGCTCGCGGAAATCGATCCCGTCATGTCAAAGGTCGTGCGGCGCTATCCGCTGCGCGGATGCAGCTCGTCGCATAGCGTCGCGATCGACGCGGACCAGCGCGCTGCATACATCGGATGCCAGCATAACGTGCGCATCGTCCGGTTGGACTTGCGCAGCGGCAAGGTCACGGAGTCCAGCGGTGCGGGCATAGGCGTCGACGTGCTTGCGCTCGATCCCGGGTTGCGCCGGCTGTACGCTGCTTCGGAGTCGGGCGTCGTGAGCGTCTATGACATTTCCGGCCGACGATTGCACCGCACGGCGCAGGCGTTCTTGCACCTGAACGCGCACGTCGTTGCGGTGGACCCCGCGACGCACCGCGTGTACTTTCCGCTCCGGAATGTCAACGGCAAGCCGGTCATGCGGGTTATGGCGCCGCCGTGACTCGGCCCGCGTTGTGGGAGCTCGTGCGCTATTTTCTGATGCTCGGCGCGACCGGATTCGGCGGGCCCGTCGCGCTCGCGAACTACATGCGCCGGGATCTCGTCGAGAAGCGCGGCTGGCTCGACGAGGCGACATACGACCGCGGCCTCGCGATTGCGACAGCCTGCCCAGGGCCGATGGCCTATCAGCTCGGCGTCTATTGCGGCTATGTCACACACGGGGTCCCCGGAGCGCTCGCGATCGCGGTCGCATTTGCGTTGCCGCCGTTCGCGATCGTCGTCATCGTTGCCGCACTGTACCAACGGTTTGCCGGTGCGGGTGTCGTGCGCGGGCTGTTCTATGGGATCGGGCCGGTGGTCGTGGCGCTGATCCTGCGCGCGAGCCTGAACCTCGGTCGCAAAACGCTCAAGCGGGACTATGCGGCGTGGGCCGTCGCGATCGTCGCGTGCGTCATCACGATCGCGCTGCAACGGGAGCTGGCGTGGCTATTCCTCGCGGCCGGTGTGCTCGGTATCGTCGCGTTCGCACCGCGACGGACGTCGAAGCCTGCGGCGATCATCGCGGGCGCGCCCGGCGATCAAAAGATGCGGGCGTTCGGCGCGCCGCTGATGCTCGCGTTCGCCGCGCCGGCGTCGGGACTCGCGCCGCAGCTCTTCTGGTTCTTCTTGAAAACCGGGTTTCTCGTGTTCGGAAGCGGCCTGGTCGTCGTGTCGTTCGTAAAAACCTACGTCGTCGATCAGTACCACTGGCTCGACAACCAAACGTTCGTCGATGCCGTCGCAGTCGGCATGATCTCGCCGGGACCCGTCGTAATCACCGCGACGTTTGTGGGCTATGCCGTGGACGGGTTTGCAGGCGCGGTCGCCGCGACCGCAGGGATCTTTCTTCCTTCGATCGCGCTCACGGTGCTTGCGACGCCGCTGCTCCTACGGTATGGCTCGCATCCACGCGTTGCAGGCTTCGTGCGGGGCGTAACGGTTGCGGTCGTCGGCGTGCTGGCAGGAACGACCTATCTCATCGGAAGGCCCGTCATCGTGGACGTGTTCGCCGCGGTGCTGTTCGTCGTCGTGCTCGGCGCACCGTTCGTGGCGAAGCGAATCCCCGACCAAGCCTACGTCGGCCTCGGCGCCGTGCTCGGCGTTGCGCTGCATCACTGAGATCGCCATCGCTTTCAACTGCTGCGATTGGTCGCGATCATTTCGGCGAAGCCCGGCGGCTTGTCGGGTAGTCCCTCGAACAGCTCAGCCACGAATGCGTCTACGGCAAGCTGTGTCGAACGAGCGTGCATGCGCGCGCGTTCGGTGCGAGAAGTTCAGTCCAAATCCTCGCGGGGTGACGTCCCTTGTTCGCGCTTGAGCGCATCCGGTCGGCATGCCGCGGGCAGCTGCACGGTCAACTTGCCGTCTCTCATTTTGCCGTAGCCGGAGAAGTGGCAAGCCGAGAAGTGAGTGAAGCGCCTTTTATGAACCGGCCCGCCCAAGAGTACTTCTGACAAGATGGTCGCCGTTTCGTGCGGGATGAAGAGCCGCCCCGTCATTTCTGCGGCTTGTGGCTGATGGTAGCGGATCGAATCTGATATGTCTTGTACACTGTAGAAGAACCCGTTCGTCGCGATGAATCCGAAGACACCGCGAAATCCCGGCTCCTCGACGTCTCTCGTCGAGCTGTAGAACTGCCCGTGATTCGCAATGGCGAATTCGAATGATTTGCCCGGGTCGACGGTCGGGATTGATATTTCGCCTTTGGCCTCGCCGATCCAACGACCAAATGCTGGATCCCAAAAACGCGCCCTAATCGTCAGCTTCCCATCGACGGCGGCGAAGGTTCCTGAATTGAATACCGTGCATCGCCTGAAAAACGTGGCGATCTGATACAAAAAGCCCCTCGGGTCTTGGGCTGGCTCGTTTGGGGGCGCATCAATCGCCACGATAAGGTCGGCCGGCTTCAAGAAAACGACAGTACGTGGGAGGTTTCCGTATAGTGCCGAGGAGATGCCCGTGCGCACATCATCGCGGCATTTTATTGTGAGGTCCGGTTTCGGCCCGGGGTCGGCGCGCAGGCCGGCGACTGCATTTATTCCGGTTCCAATAAGCAGTGCTGCTACGATTGTGCTGCCGATTGACACGGCGATCTTCCACTTTGTGCCGAGTTTGATGAGCCACGACCACTCCATTAGTGAGAGCCCGAGGACAGCAAACCAGCCGAATATGAAGAGGATGCCAGCGATAGTTAGCGGCCACAAGAACAGGGCGATGATTCCCAGCGCACAAAACACGGCGGCTACGCCTATTCCGACAAGGAATTGCCGCTTTTCCGCGTCCGTGTAACGCGGTTCGTGGTCACCCAAATCCAGCGCGGTCGCAGCCGCGATCGTGGTTGAACCGTCGGCTACGCGCGATACCGCGTGATTCAAATGCGAATCATCGGGGCCAAGGTCAAAAAGGTTGGGAAGATCGTCGGGTCCCCCCGGAACACCACCCTCCATCCGAAGCCGATTCGCCCACCGCAGTCTCTTTGGCTCCTGGCTCGCCCCCCGGGCAAGCTGAGATCGACTGAAACGGTGGCACGACGAAATGCTTGGCGCCCTGGCGGCGCTAAGGCTTCGGCGGCCCTTTGTCGCGCCAACCCTCGGGTTCCCACGGAACGTCGTCGTCCCGGTCGCGATCAAGTAGGAAAAGGTCGTCGAGTTCAGCCGGGGTTCCCGTCTCCAGGGTCGGGTCGTCTCCCGGCGGCACGGCGGCGGCTTCGTCGAGGCTTCGTCTCAAGTCGTCCATCGTACCATTTTCGACGGGACCGCGCGGCGGGTTCTGGGGAATTCCCCACGTCGCGCCCGGCGCCTCAGGGCGGGGGGGTTGCGGACGTCCCAAGCGACGGTCCGAGGCGAGGTCAATGTACATGGACCCCTGCGCCGCAACGTGATATACTTGACTCATTGACATTCGCCCGATGCTCACGTAGAATCGCAGTATGCCGAAGCGCAAGTCTGTTTCGACCGCGCCGACCACGCTTCGCGACGCCGTCACCTACTTCTCGGACCCGGATCGCGCCCATGCGTTCGTGTCGAAGCTGCGCTTCCCGAACGGCCTGACTTGCCCGCGGAATGGCTGCGGTTCGGCGAACGTCGGCACCATCGCCACGCGCCGGATGATCCAATGCCGCGACTGCAAGAAGCAATCCTCGGTGAAGGTCGGCACGATTTTTGAGGACTCGCCCCTGGGCCTCGAAAAATGGCTCCCGGCCATGTGGATGCTCGCGGGCGACCGTAACGGCGTCTCGTCGCACGAATTGGGCCGTGCGATCGGCGTGACGCAAAAGACCGCGTGGTTCATGCTGCACCGCATCCGCCTCGCGATGGAAGGAGCGCAACCTCAGCCCTTTATCCGGTGAGGTTGAAGCAGACGAGAGGTTCGTGGGCGGTAAGCATCCGCGCAAGACGTTCACGAACGCTATCGGCTGGAAACGCCCCAAGGGCGGCCCGTTTGCCGGGAAGGCGATGGTGTTCGGGATGGTGGAGCGCGGGCAGCCGGGACGCCCGCGCAACCGCGTTCGCGCGACCGTCGTGTCCAATCACAAGGCGTCCTCGCTCATGCCCGTGCTGCGCTCGAACGTGCTGCCGGGTTCGGTACTCTACACCGACACGCTGCGCTCGTACCGGCAGGCGAAGATATCCACCGCTTCATCGACCATTCGCTGCGCTTCGCGGCGGGTCGCGTCCACACGGAAACGATTGAAAACTTTTGGTCCTGCGTGAAGCGGACGCTGCACGGAACGTATATCGCCCCGCGCGCCTTCCACCACAATGCATACCTGGACGAATCGGTGTTCCGGTTCAACAACCGCCAGCTACCGGACGGATCGCGGCTGGAAGAAGCATTGCAGGGCGTCCATGGCCGTCGCGTGACCTACGCGCAGTTGACCGCGACGCACAAACTGTGGCGGTTGTGCCCCGGTCGCGTGCGGGACCCGTCGTGCGTCGGAACGAGCGTCCCGAGAACCCGCTGCCGAACTACACGGCATGACGAAAGCGGAACAGAAAGCGCAAGCGGCGATCATTCGCAAGCTTGAAGAACTCGAACGCCGCATCAAGGCGCTAGAGCAAGAGCGCGAGGCGCGCTAGTCCTCGCCCTCGATTGCCGGCGCTTCGGCGGGCGGCGGGCCAAGCGCGTCCCGACCGATCTCCGCCGCGGCTTCCTCGGCCTTGCGAATGTCCTCTTTTGTCACGGTGAGGATTTCGGAGACGAAGGATTCAAAACGCTCTAGGGGGCTCTTGTCACCGTCATTCATGTATCGCGAGTCTTCCATTGTCCGTCGTCACTCAATACCCACTTAGGTGCGGTCGTTGGTCGCACCGCGGGAGTTGTCGGCCGCGACAGGGTGATTCCCGGAATGTGCATGGGACCCGCGAGCGCGTAGTCCATCAAAGTCGTCGTGGCCGACGTCGGCTTCCCCAACACGTCGGTAAATCGAACCTCAAGCGTGCATCCCGTCAGATCTGATTGCGATCGCCCTTCGAAGAGCACGTACAAGTAACCGGTCTGCGAGCCCCCGATTGGCAGCGGTTGGGGTTTCGTCTTGTCGTAGATCGTGTCTCTTTGCAAGAACTCTAATTGCCGTCCGTCCTGCATCGTTCCCGTAACTACATCTTGGGGAAAGATCATCGGAGTATAGGTCTCAGACTCACAGCCGTCCTTGTGGAGGATCGCAACCCAATACTCGGCGATGCTGGGTGCACACGGCGGGCGATTCCGAACCGTTACAACCGCAAGCACAAACGTGCCGAAGTCCGCTGGCTCGCCCGTTGCGATCACCGTGCCGGACAGAGTTCCAGTGATGGTCGCGTCGATGGTAGCTTGCAGGTTCGGCGTATTTTTCTGAAGTTCTTGGTTTAAGTCGCTGCGTAGCGAAACGATTAAACTTCCCTTTTCGTTAAGTTCGCTTTCCTTCGCCGTGATAACACCTTCACATTCGCGAAGCGCATCGGCTTTTTTTCGCCATGCGATAAAACAGGCAGCAGACACCGCGAGCACTGCCCATAGCAAGACGAACGCCGCAATTAGTATCCCAGGCGCGGGATGCTTGGTCGAATCGCGCGAAGTCCTCGAATCGCTCCATCGCCGTATCAGGGTCGTGCTGCTCGTCGTTCATTTTAGCTCACAGTCGTTCATAAAGACGACCGAAGACGCTGCGGAATCTAGCTTGCAAAACGCGGTAATTTTCTGGTCCCGCCGCAGTATTATGATTCGGTCGTTCCATTTCGGGCCAAACTGCGCGTACACCGAATCCGCTTCTTCTGCGCCGCGCGGTATCCATAAAACCAACTGCGTGCCGTCCGTCATGGCATCGTGGCGAACCTCCGCGACAACGGCGTTGCTCACCCGTCGCCATTTACCGCGATATGGCTCAAAAAGCCGGTCGGCCTCTACTTCGGTACGGCCATGATAGAAGCCCATTAAGGTCGGAAGACTCACGGTCGTTTCGATCCGTCCGTCGCGTGTCGTGTCGCCAGGCGTACCGTGAGACGTGAAGGCTGGCGACAGTGTTCGTACACTGATAATGACCGCACTGATTGCCACGATGACTGTAAGAACTGCGGTCGTGGCACGGGCGATTTTCCAAGCCGGATGCTTCCGGCCCAGGGCGCTTTCATGGCTCTTCGCCCATTGCAAAATTAGGCCGAGGCCGCACAGGACCGCGAGTGTTGCCCACCCACAGAAATAGAGCGTGAGGGCTTGCTGGTCGTGCATGAAAGCAATCGCGCCTAACGCAAGCCCAGCCAACGGAAGGCCCGCGCCATATATCCATGCTCGTGGAAATGTCTGCCTGACGGTCGGTGCCGGATCGGGCGCGGACGGCGGCTCAGGACCAACGGGCGCTTGGCGTGGCGGAGCAGGCGGCCCGTCGAATCCTGGCGGTGGCGCCTTGCCGGGAAGCCACGTCCATCGCGGCGGCTCCAACAGATTTCCGTCGTCGTCGCGTTCCCAGTACCCACGATCCTGCCACCAGGGCGGCGTAGGCTTAGGACCCGAAAGTCGGTCGAGGTAGGAGCGTTTGAAGAGGAACCCGCCGTCTGGTGTGTGCCAACCCATCTCAGTTTCGCGGGCCCGCTGCTCGGACTCTTTGATAACGCGCATACCTCTTGCGGAGCTACGCGCATCAGCGTCGAGCCGAGTTTCCGCGTCGAGTCCGGTTTCGTTCGGATCGTCGGGTGGCTCTGACGGCACTCCCTTGGGCGACGACGGATCGCGCGGCGTCTCGCGCCCGTCGCTCCACGTCCGCGTCTGCGGATGGTAGACGGGCTTGTCGCGTTTAGGCGTCGGTGACGGCTTCGCGTGCGAATTGATCCATGCGCGAAGTCGTGCCCAGCCCCGCTCGTCCCCGGAGGGCGGAGTGACGTGCTGCCCTTCGTCCGGCGGATCACCCATCGCGCGGTACTGCGCCGTCCGACGCTGAGACTCCGTGCTCGTTCAAACCTAAGGGGCGCCAAGTATATCACCTTGACACTTGCTAAGTCTTCGGGGAGTCTAAGGGGTGTGGAACGCTTTTCTGACGAGCTCACCGCCGCTATGACCGGGGCCGGGTTAACAGCCGCTCAGGTCGCGCAGCGCTCGGGGCTCACCGAGGCCGCCATCTCGCTGCTTCGCAGTGGCCGGCGGCAGCCAACCTACCGCACCGTACGGACCCTGGCGTCGGTACTTCCGGCTCTGGGGCCGCGGCTGGCGACTGAGCGCAGCACCATGGACTCCATCGAGTCCGCCATCGCCGACATTCGTGAAGGCAAGATGGTCGTCGTCATGGACGACGAGGATCGTGAGAACGAGGGCGACCTCGTGATGGCCGCCGAGAAGGTCACGCCCGAAGCGATCAACTTCATGCGCAAGGAAGGCGGCGGCCTGATCTGCGTGCCGATGACGTCCGATCGGCTCGACGCGCTGCAGATCCCCAACATGGTGAGCGACAACACCGCGCCGCTGGGTACCGCGTTCTCCGTGTCGGTCGAAGCGCGTGGCCGCGTCTCCACGGGCATCTCGGCGCAGGATCGTTCGAACACGATTCGCGCGCTGATCGATCCGAAGTGCGGTCCGTCTGATTTTCTGCGGCCGGGTCACACGTTTCCGTTGCGTGCGCGCGACGGCGGCGTGCTCGTGCGCGCCGGGCAGACCGAAGCGTCCGTCGATCTCGCGAAGCTCGCCGGACTGTTTCCCGCCGGTGTGATTTGCGAGATCATGGATGAGGACGGTTCGATGATGCGCCGCGACAACCTCAAGGCGTTCTGCGACAAGCACGGGCTGCGCATCATCACGGTCAAAGACTTGATCGCGTATCGCATGCAGCACGAGAAGCTCGTCGAACGCATCGCGGAGTTCTCGCTGCCCACCACCAACGGCGCATTCCGCGGGATTGCGTACGAGTCGCGCCTCGACAAGATCGCGCACGTCGCGCTCATCATGGGCGAGATCGGCGACGGCAAGAACGTCCTCGTGCGCGTCCACAGCGAGTGCCTTACCGGCGATGCGCTGCATTCGCTGCGGTGTGACTGCGGACCGCAGCGGGACGCGGCACTTGCGGCGATCGCGCGCGAAGGTCGCGGCGTCTTCCTCTACCTGCACCAGGAAGGCCGCGGAATCGGGCTCGCCAACAAGCTGCGCGCCTACGCACTGCAAGACGCCGGCGCCGACACGGTCGAGGCCAACACGCTTCTGGGCCTTCCCGCCGACAAGCGCGACTACGGCATCGGTTCGCAGATCCTCGCCGACCTGGGCGTACGCGAGATGCGGCTGCTGACCAACAACCCGAAGAAGATCGCGGGGCTCGAAGGCTTCGGCCTGACCATCAAGGAGCGCGTCCCGATCCAGATCACCCCCACGTTGCACAACGCGCACTACATGGATACCAAGCGCGACAAAATGGGCCACATGTTCGGGGCGCCCAATCCGGGCGGTTCCGAGTGAAGACCGAGAAGAACACCAAGCTGCCGGACGCGAGCGGAAAATCGTTCGCGATCGTCGTCGCCGACTTCTACGCGGATCTTGCGGCGCAGCTCGAAGACGGTGCGCGACGCGGTTTGCGCGACTGCGGCGTCACCGACGTCGAAGTCGTGCGCGTCCCCGGCTGCTTCGAGCTGCCGATCGCTGCGCGCCGCTTGATCTCGGGAAGCAAGCTCGACGGTGTCGTCGCGCTGGGCGTGGTGATCCGCGGCGACACGCCGCACTTTGATTACGTCGCCGGCGAGTGCGCGCGCGGCATCATGGACGTGCAGCTAGGCAGCGGCGTGCCCATCGGATTCGGGGTGCTCACGACCGAGAACCGTGCCCAGGCGGAAGAGCGCGCCGATCCGGCGCGCGGTGACAAAGGCTACGAAGCCGCCGTCGCGGCGGCCACGGTCGCCGTCATTGAACCCAAGCGCGAGAACGCGCGCATGGGCTTTCGCTAGCACGCAACTATGCGTTGAACTCGACGCTGAAGAGATAACCGCCCATGATGTGGCGGCAGCGAAATATCTGCCCTTGAAACTCGGATAAGCGCGCGGCGCTTAGGGCCACCTCGTCGAGTTGACGATTGCCGGAGCTGGTTTGAATGCGCGCGCCGGCAACCTTGTCCGTCGGATCCACGAGCACCATGACGACGGTCAAGCCCGTCCCGCCGAATCGCGGCCGGTCCGGCGTGACGGCGTAGACCGTGCGTGCAGACTGATTCGGGACGGCGCATGTCGTCGCGTCGGCGACCGCCGCGGGCGCGTCGATCGGAGTAGCCGCGCGTGCGCGCGACAGGAACCGCTCCTCGGTCGTGCGCTCCTCCGCGGTCCGGCGGTCGGGAGCGGTGCGCGATACCGGAATCCACGGCGCGAACCACGGGTCGCACGGCCGCAGCGTCCCGCCTTCGTCGATCGCCGTCACGACGGCGCCGTCGAGCGTCGTCGGCGCGGCGAAGCGGACGGTAAACGAGGTTTCCGGACTGATGCGATCGCGCGAATCGAGCGCGAGCACATCGCGAAACGGCACGTCGAAGCGGCGGTTGCCGGCCCACAGCGCGACGATGCCCGATGCGCGGCCCGTCTCGAGCGCGCGCATGCTGACGGCATAGCGCGTGTGCGTGTCATCGACGTCGTGCACGCGTGTGCTCAGCGGACAGTACTTCAGCGTCGCCGATGGAGCTGAAGCCGCCGGTGCGCTCGGCCCCGGCGCCGTCTGCGCCGATACAGGCATGGTGCCGGCGACGAAGCACAGCGCGCCCAGCATCGTGAAGAATCGCATCTCAGTACCTGCGATCCATGAAGTCCATGCGGAACAGCGCGCGCCCCTGCGGATTGGGTGCGCACCGATAGATAGCAGGTGTGTACGTCATCGCCTTCGCGGCCGAAAGCGCCGCTGAATTCAAAAGCGCGGATGGGCTGGACACGATGCGCGGGTCCGACGGTCGTCCGTGCTCGTCGACCATCACGCTCACTGTCACGATCCCGACGATGCCTTGCTGGCGCGCCATTGCGGGCGCCTCCACCGCGACGCTGTGATCCGCGCTGCCTTCGACGAACGGACGCTCGCATGACATCGGCGGATCCGGCACCGGCACGGCGTCGACCGTGCGCGTGTGCGGTATGATCGCAGCGTCGCTCACCGGCTCGACCGCTTGAACGGTCGTGGCGCGCAGCGGGCACGCCACGTTACGGCCATACTGCTGCGCGCTCACGATCGACGCGGCCAGCACTTCTTGATCGAGCGGCGCGCGCACGATCACCATCATGCCGTCGAACGGCGCGATGACGTGCGCGTTCGTCGT
>JAXDMA010000260.1:0-30368 GCA_034666305.1 Vulcanimicrobiota bacterium | reverse complement strand
CGCTGATCTCGCCGTTCGTGATGTTCACGCGCGTCGCCGTGTCCGACGTCCCCGCGTGGCAACTGGTTTTGTCGCTGACGATCAACATCGGGACCGCCGTTCTGCTGGCGTGGATGGCCGGGAAGATCTACCGGGTCGGCATGCTTTTGTACGGCCGCCCGCCTTCGCTCAAACAAGTGCTCGCAACGCTTCGCACCTGAACGGCCCTATCCGACCGGCGCCTCCTCGGGAACGCCCGCGGCAAGCGCACCGCCGACCGACACGCAGTCGCGGCCGCTGCGCTTCGCAACGTACAGCGCCGCGTCGGCTGCTTCCGTCAGCGACCGCGCCCGCCGCGTGCGGCGCGGCGACAAGCTCGCGACGCCGGCGCTAATCGTCAACACACCGAGCGGCGAACCAGGATGGATGATGCCCAGGCATCGGATCTCTTCGCGAACGCGCTCGGCGATCTGCGACGCGCCTGCGGAGCCGCAGTCCGGCAGGATGATGACGAACTCCTCGCCGCCATAGCGTGCGACAAAGTCTTCCTTGCCGCGCAGGCTCATCGCGATCGCGCGCGCGACCGCCGCGAGCGCTTCATCGCCGATCGGGTGGCCGAACGTGTCGTTGTACGTCTTGAAGTGATCGACGTCGATCACGATCATCGCCAGCGCCGTGTCGGTGCGCGCGGCCTTGCGCCATTCTTGCGCGAGGCGGCCTTCGTACGCGCGCCGGTTCGGGATGCCGGTCAGCATGTCGCGCAACGCGGCGTCTTCGAGCTCGTCACGTTCGTCGACCAGCGACGACGCGACGCCTTCGGCCAGCCGAATGCGGTACGCGAGCGACGCGAAGAGGATGACGACCTGCCACATCATGCCCAGTGCGGGCGCGGCGATCGTGAACGCCGACTCGTGCACGAGGCCGTTCGCACCCGCGCGCCCGATCGTGATCCCGACGATCGCGCCGGTGAACGCCAGCGCTTGCGCGATGGCCATCGGCCCGGACAATTGCCGGCCGATCGAGATCGACGCGACGGCGCAGATCAAGTATCCGGCGGTGAGCGCGGGATCGAGGCCGCCGTACACGCCCGACCCGATGACGACGGAGGGCCAGAGCACGTACAACTCGCCGCCGACGAGCAACGCGCCGAACATGGCGACCGACAGCCAGTACACGATGCGCGAGAGGAGCGATTTGTCGCGCAGCGACTTGCACAAAACGAGCAGCAGGATGCCGTAGCCGCATCGTCCGGCGAAGCCGATCAGCTCCGGTGTGACGCCGCCCTGCGGCCAGAGCCAGCGCGCGGCCGCGCCGATGTCGGCGACGTCCGCGAGCAAGAACAAGAAAATCATGCCGGCGAACAATGCATACGAACCGTCGAGCAAGACGACGGCGAGCAGCGCGCCGCCCAGCGCCACGGCGAGGATCGCGCCCGTCATCAGCACGTTGGGCATCACGATCAGGTCCGCGCGCACCGATTCTTCGTTCGCGAGCGCGCGCGGAGGAACGAGCGCGAACGACACCGGCCGCGCGTCGGCGGGCACGATCCGCACGTAATACGTCAGCCGCGGCTCCCCGGGGTGAAGCTCGATGCGCTCCGGGCCGGTTCTCAGCGTTCCGCCGGTTCCACCGGCGTAGAACGGGGTCGCGGTCGCCGAGCCGTCGGAACGAACCGCATACAGCGTGCCCGATCCGTCGTAGCCGTGCATGACGAGGTACGCATCGCCGGTAACCGCCGGCGAGATACGCAGCCACAGCGCCGCGCCGCGCCGCGGCGGACGGGTCTCCTCGGCCGCCGCGGGCGTGCTGAACGGAGCTTTGTGCGCCTCCGCGAACGACCGCGTGCCCGCCGCGTCCCAAGACGCGGCGACCGCGAGCGGCACGCGGACGGAACCCGCGCCGTCGCCGCGCGGCGAGGCGCCGGCGGCGGCCGGCAACGCGAGGAGCGTCCCCGTCAGGAGGGTCAGCACCGTCGCGAAGCGAGTCAGGGGGCTGGGCACGTTGGCCTTTCTTACGGTCAGTGGATGCCGCCGGTGGTCGGCGTCGGCCGCGGCGTCGGCGATGGCACTTTGGTCGGTTTGGGTGTCGGCGTCGGGACCGGCGTCGGCGTCGGCACCGGCGTCGCCGTTGGGACCGGGGTCGGCGCCGGCGAGGGCGTCGGCTTGGGCGTCGGCGTGGGAACCGGGGTGGGGCTCGGCGTCGGGGTCGGCACCGGCGTCGCGGTGGGCTTGGGTGTCGGCGTCGGCACCGGGGTCGCCGTCGGAACCGGGGTCGGCTTCGGCGTGGGCGTCGGAATCGGCGTCGGGGTCGGCACCGGCGTCTTCGTGGGCACCGGCGTCGGTTTGGGTGTCGGCGTCTGCTTCGGCGTCGGCGTCGGGACCGGCGTCGGTGCAGGCGTCGGCGTCGGACTGGGTGATGGTGTAAAGATCGGCGGCGGCGGCGACGGATTGTAGGTCGAACCGGGGACCGGCGACGGGGGACCGACGGGATAATCGCACGTGGCGGCATCCAGCGGCGCGCGCGGCGGCACGTTGGGCAACGGCTGGGTCGTGCCGGCCGGGGCGGTATCCTTGCTGGGGTCCAGGGCGCGTTCGATCGTGTTCGCGTAAACGGTGGGCAGGCAGCGGCCCACCGTGGAGAGATCAGGCGACCGGTAGAAGCGCTGCGTCGCGGTCGCCGTCCCGCCGTACGACGCGTACGACGTCGGGATGTCCGCCGTTACCGTCGGATCGCTCTCGAGGATGACGAAGGCGTGCGAAAGCCCGTCGCCGGACACGATCGCGTTCGCCGGCGTGCACGACGCCGTGAGGGAGCGCGGCCGGAAGAATTGCGAAACTGCGAGCGTTTGGCTGGCGATGTCGCTTCCGCCGCTGAGCACGTCCGGCGGCGGCGTCGGACAGGGCAGCTGCATGATCGACGCGGTAGAGCCCACGCCGTTGTACAGCATGTAGAGCGAGTAATCGTGATACGGCTGGCTTTGCGTCGCGAGCACACCGGTATAGCGCACGGCGCTCTGCACCCGTTCGTTGATCGTACCGAGCTGCGTGCCGTACAGCACGCCGTACAGCGTCAGCAGAGCGACGGGGAGCGCGATCGCGCTCTCGATGAGCGCCGCGCCGCGTTCGCCATGCCGGTTCACGTACTGCATCCCAGCTCGGTGTCGGATTTCGTGCCTGAGTAGGGCCGGATCGGCACCGAGTTCCACCAGCCGGTGAACGCACTGAACTCGTCGTGATCGATGCCGAAGCGGTAGCCGTTGAAATCAGGGTACGCGCGGCTACCGTTCCCGCCGAAATCCGTGACGTACCAGTCGACGTTGAGCCCGTCGTTGGATTGCGAACCCGACCATGTCTCCCACGGCTGATAGCGCTTGCCGGTCCAGGCGTTGTTCAGCTGACCCGGCTGGAACCAGTCCTGCTCGACCATCACCGAGGTCGCGGCCGCGCGGGCGATGACGCGGAACGGCTTGGGCTTGAAGTTCAAGAACGCGGGAATCGGCGACGGGATGTCCGCGCAGACGGCGATCTCCGTTTGGGCCGGCATCAGCGATGCGTTGACCCCGAGCGCGGGGTTCATGTAATCACCGAACGACGGCGTGATGAAGGCACGGGCGTCCTTCACGACCGTGTAAACCGGATTGCGCTTGTCGAAATTGAGCAGCACGTAGGAAAACGCGCAATCGCCGCCTCCGGTTTTTCCACAGACCGCGGGGTTCGCGAGGTGGGCGACGAGCGCGGCGGCGTCGCTCTTCATCGTCGTCGAATCCATGTTCGCCGTGATCCGGTTGAGCAGCACGACCTCTTCGCGGTACCGCGCCGTCGCCTTGAGATACGCGGTGTACAACGCGGCGTACCGCGTCTCGCACGAGTTGTCGGTCGAGCAGCCGCCGTTGCCGAAGGCGGTCAGCTCCAGACCATACAGGACCGTGCGGATCCGGTATTCCTCGACGGCGCTCGCGTACAGCACCGAGTTCATCTCGTTGAACTGCTGGGTTTGCAGCGCGAGCACGGCCTGGGCCGCGGCGTCCGCCGCGTTCTGCGCGCGAATTTGCCAGCGCACGACGTCCGCGTACCGCACGGCCATGAGGACCATGACGAGCATCGCGACGATGCCGAGGCACCACACGGGCAGCACTTGACCGCGCTCGTGATGCCGGCGGGACACGATCAGCACGACGCTCCGGGTGTCAGGGGATACTGGCCGGGCGTGTAGTTCTGCGCCGGAAGGCCGCCCTGCTGCGCAGAGTCCCAGGCGTACACCGAGCACAGCGTCTTGTTGGTCGCGCGGTTCAGCGCTTTCTGCGCGGCGAGCTTGCCGGCCGGCGTGGAGATGTCGGGCGGGATCGGGTTCACCGGATCGCTCGTCAACTGGGCGTAGACGTTCTGGTGATAGAGCGTCTCCCAGAACACGGCCGAGTTGAGCGGCGCGATGCCGTTGGGCGTGCGGCTCCAATTATCTTGGTCGAGATATTCCGCGAGGCCCAGCGCGAGATAGTTCACCGTCGTGGGGCAGCCGGTCCACGACAACGCCGGATCGTCGGGGACGTCGCAAAACCGCATGTAATGGAAGCCGCCGAAGTACGGCGGCGTGTTTTCGCCCTGCGCAAAGTAGTCGGTGGCACCCGAGAACGACGCGTTCGAGTTGAAATCGTTGCCGTCGATGTTGCCATGGGTGCCCGTCTCGCGGAATGTCGGTTCGATCCCTACGCCCGTCACCGTAAGCACGCTCCCCGCGCTTCCGAACACGAGCAGCGCCGGCGCCGTGTGCGACACGGTCGAGATCGTCTGCAGCGGCTGCACCAGGGAGACGCCGCCGTGCCGGTTGTCCGTCACGTCGTAACCGTACTCCGTGCCCTTCACGTCCGCAGGGGGCGGCATGTAGGTGCCGCTCGTGATCGTCCCGGTCTGCGATTGCCCGAACGCCTGATGCGTCGCCGCATCGGGATCGAGGTTCTGTGCGTTGTCCGGATACGTTCCTTGAATGCTGGTTTGGTGCGCGTGATAGAACGCGGCGCCGTCCGCGGCCACCTGCTGATAGCCGACCAGCGCGATCCGCAGCGCGCCGACGATCAGCGACAGCATCAGCGTGAGCACCAAAGCGGTTTCGGGCAAGGCCGAGCCGCGCTGACCGTGGTTCATGGCGGATCCCCAGGGACGTGCTCGCTGGCGTACTTCAAGTTCGCGGCGGAGGCGTCGAGACTGTCGCTCGCGCTCTGGCCGAACGCGGCGAGAACGCCGAGCGCCGACACCGACAGCAGCGCCATGACCAGGGCGTATTCGACGAGCGCGCCGCCGTTGTCGTCGGCGAGCAGACGCTGCAAGCTGAGGACGGGCCTCACCGCACGATCACGTCCGGCGTCATGACGAAGACGATGTCCGTTTCGCTCGTGCGGTACTGCGTCGAGCGGAACAGCTTCCCGAGGATCGGCAGATCGCCCAAGCCCGGAATCTTTTGGATGTTCTTCTGCTCGATGCGGCGCAACAGGCCGCCCATCACCACGCTGTCGCCGTCGTGCGTGACGATGTCCGTCTTGAGCCGGCTCGTCTTGAGCGCGGGAACGACGAAGCCTTGCACGGTGATGCCGGACTGGAAGTCCAGGTCGGACACTTCGGGCGCGATCTTCGTCTGCACGGTACCGTCCTGCAGCAGCGTCGGCGTCATGTCGAGCTTGACGCCGTATTCCTTGAACACGATGGACGTGCTGCCCAACCCGGTCGAATAGGCATACGGGATCTCGCCGCCGACCAGGAACGACGCTGCTTGGCCTGGCGAGGTCACCAGGTTGGGCGCGCTCAGGACCCGGGCGTGGCCGCTGTTGACGATGAGGTCCAGCGTCGGCGCAAGGCGCGTAAGGCGGAAGAACGGCGAGAGGTTGAGCGCGCGGCCGGCCACGGACGAGCCGCCGCCTTCGATCGCGACGAAGCTCGGATCGACGATGTCGAACACGCCGGGGTTGTTCGGCGACGGGTTCGCGCCTTGGAGCCGGATGCCGAGCTGCTGCAGCCCGACGCGGTCGATCTCGAGGATGTTGACCTTGATCGCGATCTGCGTCGTGGTCTCCGTCGCGATGCGGTCGATGATCTTTCCGTCGGAGGCAAGGGCCGTACCGGCGACGCTGCGCACGCGGCCCAGGGCGGCTTCCGCTTGCGCGCGGTCGTGCACGGTGCCGCTCACGACGAGGTTTCCTTTACCGTCTGACTCCACGCGCAGGCGCGAGAGCCCGGCATCGGCCGACATCGCGCGGTTCAGGTCGCCCAGCGGGTTCGCGATCGTGACCGCGTTGACGATCGAGACTTTCTTATCCTTAGAGAAGCCGTCGAAGCGGCTTAACACTTCGTTGACGTGCTGCTGCTGCGTCGTGCTCATCACGTTCCCGGTCACGAAGATCGAGCCCGGGGATTGCGACACGACGAGCCCGGGGACATTGAGACTCTGTCGGATGATCTGTTCGACGGAGTCCAGGCTCGGCTCGGTCACGACGATCTCGTAATCCGTGCGATCCGAGCGCGTCCAGATCGCGACCGTCGTACGGCCCGGCGCCTTCCCGTTGATGACGAGCTGGTTTCCGGTCGGCACGATGCCGGCGACGGTTCCGTCACCGACAGCGACGCGCGTCATGCCGGGGGCCGGCACGATCGAGGAAGATCCGACCGACAGCGAGATGAGGCGCGTTTGCGCGAACGCGGCCTCCGCCGGACAGAGACAGGCAGTGACGGTAGCGGCTGCGAGCGCAAGCGCGCCGTGTCTGAGCTCGTACATCGAGTGCAGTATGACACGGGCTCGCGCGTTAACGCGTCAACGCGGGGCAGACGTACAGCCAAGATTCAAGTGAGCATGTTCACAGACGCATCCCGGCGGGATAGACTCCAAAAGCCGAACCACCGAGGAGTCTGCATGTCACCCGTTCATCTCGCATTCGCACTCACGCTCATCACTGCCGTCGCCGCACCAGCGGTCGCGTCGGAGGCATCGATCCCGCTCGCGCGGATCGCCGCCGAGAGCGGTTATACGTATGCGTGGCTGGCGAGTGAAGGTGCGGTCTCTCTCAGCCGGCCGGGTGTCGTCGTCGTCCTGCGCGCGGGCCAAAAGCTCTACCGCGCCGGCGACCGCGTCATCTCGGCCGACCGCGCTCCGTACTACGACGGGACGGATCTTGTCGTCAGTCCGGCCGTTGCAGCGAACCTGCGACGGCTCGCGCAGATGTTTCCGGTACCACCGCCGCCGTTAGCACCGCCCACGCAAACGGCAGCGGTCACCGGAAGCCTTTCGGTGGAGGCCCGGCAGGTCGCCGGCCGGGACGCGATCGCGGTAAGCGGTCGCGGCCCGGCTGACGCACCAGTGTACGTGACGCTCACGGCAGAAGTCTCGCGCGACCTTCCGGTCGTCGTGCTCTCCCGTACCGCCACGCGCGTCAAGCCGGACGGCACGTACGAGGCCGACATCGGAATAACGTCGGCCCCGCCCCGAGAGACGGTCGTGATTGCGACCGTGACCTCGGTGAACGGGGTGAAACCATCGAGCGCACGCGTCGTCCTCAAGGCGACGAGTCCGTCGGTGACGTCACCTCTAGACAAGCTTCCACAATAACCGGACGTATCGTGTGTTCAAATCCATCCGGAAGCTTGCGGCCAACGAACGCGGTGCGACGCTCGTCGAGTACTCACTCGTCGTCATGCTGATCGCCGCAGTGGCGATCGTCGTTCTCACCGCAATCGGGAAGGACGTCGCGGGAATCTTCAGCGGGATCGCGCCCGCGCTCCAGCCGCCGCCCCCCTGACGCCCGTGCGTCATCGATCGCCCCACCCAATCAGTAACGAAAGGACTCGTCTCGTGCTCAATGCGTTTCGCTCCATGCTCCGTAACGACGACGGCGCAACCTTGGTCGAGTACTCCCTCGTCGTCGCGCTCATCGCCGGCGTTGCCATCGTGATCATCGGCAAGCTCGGCGCCAGCATCAACACCCTCTTCACGACGGTCAAGACCAACGTCGATTCCGCCAACGGCGGCGTCGGTAAGTAGGACCGCGTGGCGAGCACGACCCTGATCGCAACGATCATGCTGGTCGGTGTCTCGCTGGCAGCAGCGTACACGGACCTCGCGCGACGGCGAATCTCGAACGCACTCACGTTCGGACTCGCCGCCGCAGCGCTCGGTCTGAGCAGCACGCACGGCGCTCTCACGTTCGCCGTCATGCTGGCCACGTACGTCGCACTTCTCGTCGCAGGTACCGTGCCGTTCTCACGCGGCTGGATCGGCGGCGGTGACGTCAAGCTCATCGCGGCCGGCGCCGTGTGCGCCGGTTGGCCCGGACTCGCTTCCCTGTTGTTGATCACGTCGGTCGCCGGCGGAGCACTGGCGCTCATCGAGCTCGCTCGAGCGCGCCGCTTACAGTTCGCTCTGATGCAACTCGCGACCGCCGCGTACGTCGGCAGCCTCGGGCGCGGCGTCCTCCTCGAACCCGAGCGCCGCAAATTGCCGTACGCGCTCGCCGTCTTGACCGGCGCCCTCTATCTCCTCGCTTCGGAGACCATCGCACCGTGGTTACAGCTCGTCCGCGGCTAGACCGCCGCACAACGACCCTTCTCATCGCGGCGGTCCTTGCAATGGGGACCGGCCTGCTGACCTTCAATTACCTGACGTCCGTCGGCCGTCACCAAAGCGCCGTCGTCGCGCCGCGCCGCGTCGTTATCGCCGCCCGCGACATCGTTGCGCACATTTCGATCAAACCCGACATGGTGACGACCGTGATGCGCCCGGGCGACGCGGTCGAGCCCGACTCGATCGGCGATCCGGCCCAAGTCATCGGCCGCCTCGCGGCCGTGTCGGTCCCCGCCGGCGGCAGCATCTCCGGATCGAAGATCACCACGGTGGCCGCCACGACGCTGGTCATGCGCGTCCCGCGCGGGATGCGCGCGGTAGCGATCCCGCTGGACCGCGTGAAAGGCGTCGGCAACTTGATTCAGCCGGGCGACCACGTCGACGTCATCGCGGTGACCCCGCCGCGCGCGAACACGCTGCCCAAGGTCGCGACGATCCTGCGCGACGTCGCGGTGCTCGCGATGGGAACCGCGCTCGAGACGCCGCAAGGTGCGACGCCTTCACCTGAGTCGGGTTTCCAAACCGCGTCGCTCGCGGTGACGCCCGATCAAGCGAAGCTGCTGACGCTCGTCGATCTCAACGCGACGCTGCGGCTCGCGCTGCGCGCACCCACCGACGGAGCGCATCATTCGTCCATCGGCGAGAAGCTCGACCTCACCCAGCCCGTCTCGCAGGCGCCGCGCGTCGCGCAGGCCGGGCCGGCGGCACCCGCGGCGGCAGCCGCAGCTCCGGCCGCCGCCGCGCCCGCACCGGCCGCGTCCCATGCGCCGCGCTATAGCGGCCCGCAGATCATTCAAGGCGATAAGGTCATCCGATGAAAGCGAACGTCGCGATCGTCGTCGGTTCCAAAGGCGGGGCCGGCGCAACCAGCCTGTGCGTGGAAGCCGTCACGAGTCTGGGCAAGCGCATCGAAGTTGCCATCGTCGACGGCGATCTGGTCGGCCGCCGCGCGACCGCGGTGCTGATGGACAAAGTGCGCGCCCTCGACGCCGCGCGCACGACGCCGAACATGGCGTTCCTCGACGAAGGCCGCACGACGATCGTCGAGATCACGGCGACGCTGCACGGCGGCTTCACGATCAAACCCGCCGACGTGCAAGCCGTCGCGGACGACCTCGCGACCCGCAAGTCGATCATCATCGTCGATGCGCCGCAGCCGTTCGCCGCCGCCGTCCGCCCGTTCGTGATGCAAGGCGGCCGGTTCATCATGATCGTCGAGCCGTCGATTCTCGGCATCACCAGCGCACGCGTCACGCAGCTGGAGTTTCAGCGCTTCGGCATCCCGCCGGACCGGCTCGACATCGTATGCGTCACGCGCGACCCGCGCAACGCGCTCCCGCGCAGCCGCGTGGAGTCGGCGCTGGGCCGCCGCGTCGCGGTCGAGATCCCGCCGCTGGGCGACAAGAAGCACGAGCGCGCGATTGAAGCCTTCATCGAGCTGGTCGCGACGCCGCCCGCGCACGGTGACACGCTGACGCTGTCCGCGTCTTCGCAAGCGCCCGTCGGCGACCGCCGGCTGGGGCCGCGCCGCCCGATGGACCCCAAGGTCGTGTCGATCAAGTCGGCATCGTCGGCGACGTCGCCCGCGCCGCAGTTCACGCCCCCGCCGTCGGCGGCACCGCCCGACTACACGAAGTACGACACGCTCAAGTCGGAGATCCACGACGAGCTGATGCGCCGCATCGACCCGTCGAAGATGAGCCGCGCCACCGACGAGCTCGCGAAGATTCAAGAGCTGCGCGCGCACGTCGACTCCGTGGTAGGCGAGCTGCTGCTGGGGCGCGACGACGCCGGCTCCGCCGAAGAGTGCGCGCGCCTCAAGCTCGAGATCGTCGACGAAGCCGTCGGCCTCGGGCCGCTCGAAGACCTGCTGCGCCTGTCCGACGTCTCCGAGATCATGGTCAACGGCCCGAACAAGATCTACATCGAGCGCAACGGGCGCGTCGAAGCGACCGCGAAGCGCTTCAGCAACGAAAAGCATCTGCGCGCCACCATCGAGCGCATCATCGCGCCCCTCGGCCGCCGTGTCGACGAGGCGTCGCCGATGGTCGACGCGCGCCTCGCGGACGGCTCGCGCGTCAACGCGATCGTCGAGCCGCTCGCGCTCAACGGCGCGATATTGACGATTCGCCGCTTCGGCACCAAGCGCATCACCGCGCAGGACATCCTGAACTTCGGCGCCTGCGCGCCCGAGCTGCTCGACTTCCTGCGCGCGTGCGTCGAGGCGCGGCTCAACATCGTCGTCGCCGGCGGCACGGGCTCCGGTAAGACCACGTTCTTGAACGTGCTCTCCAGCTATCTGCCCAGCCACGAGCGCATCGTCACGATCGAAGACGCTGCCGAACTGTCGCTGGTGCAGGAGCACGTCGTGCGCCTCGAAGCACGCCCGCCCAACATTCAAGGCGCTGGCGAAGTGCGCATCCGCGACCTCGTGCGCAACGCGCTGCGCATGCGCCCCGACCGCATCATCGTCGGCGAGTGCCGCGGCGGCGAAGCGCTCGACATGCTCCAAGCGATGAACACCGGCCACGACGGCTCGCTGACGACGATCCACGCGAACAGCGCGCGCGACGCGCTCTCGCGCATCGAAACGATGGTGCTCATGGCCGGGTACGACTTGCCCGTGCGCGCCATTCGCGAACAGGTCGCGGGCGCGGTCGACTTGATCATCCAGCTCAACCGCCTGCGCGACGGATCGCGCAAGGTGACCAGCGTGTGCGAAGTCGTCGGGCTCGAGGGCGACGTCGTGACGACGCAGGAGATCGCGCGCTACGACCAGCGCGGGATCGACAAGGAAAACAAGGTTCGCGGCGCGTTCGTGTTCACGGGCGTTCAGCCGGCGTGCCTCAAGAAGTTCGCGGAGTACGGGATCACGTACGACGTCCGCACGCTCTCGGAGATGGAACGGGTCGCTTCATGGTAGCCATCCTCGCGCCGTACGCGATCGTCCTCGGCGTGATCGGAACGATCGGGCTGAGCGTGATCGCGACGTGGGACCGCGTCGAGCGCGCGCTCGAGAAGTTCGCCGGGGGTTTCGGCGCGGACATCGATCGCGCCGACCTCGGGCTGTCCGCGCAACGGATCGGCGCGATCTTGGCCGTCGTGTCCGGGCTGCTGTGGTTCGCGCTGATCGTCGTGCTGCATGCCGACATCCTCACGGCCGCGCTCTGCGTGCCGATCGCCTTCGCGACCGCCGCGTTCGGCTTTCGCACGTGGATTCGCACGAAGGTGGCGAAGCGTCTCAAAGCGTTCAACGACCAGTTCGAGCTGGTGCTGCGGCTGATCTCGAGCGGTCTGCGCGTGGGCTTGAGCTTGCGCCAGGCCGTCGCGCTGGTGATCGAAGAATCGCCGGAGCCGGCGCGCACGGAGTTCGCGCGCGTCGTCGCACGCGCCAGCATCGGCGTGCCGATGGACGTCGCGCTGGACGACCTCGTGCGCCGCGTCCCCAGCGACGAGCTGCAGATGTTTGTCGACGCCATCGACATCCAGTCGAAGACGGGCGGCAACCTCGCGAAGATCCTCGATCATCTCGCCAACACGATCAAAGCCCGCCGCAGCATCCAGCGCAAAGTGCGCTCGCTGACCGGCGAGGCTCGCGCGAGCGGCTGGGTGATCGCGGCGCTGCCCGTCGGTTTGGGCGTTTTCATCATGGCGACCCAGCCGCCCATGCGCGAGGCGATGTTCACCACCCCGATCGGCCACCTGAGCTTGATCACGTTCGTCGTGCTCGAGGGCGTCGGCGCCGGCTTGGTCAAAGCGATGATGAGGCTGGACGTCTGATGGGCATCGTCCTGGTCATCGCGATCCTCACCACCGGCGCGCTGTTCGGCGTGGGGTTCGCGCTGCTCGACCGCGGCGACGACATGGAGCGGCGCCTCGCCGAACTCGAGCGCGCGCCTTCGACCGACAACGAGCGCGGCGGCAAGATCGTACGTTCGCTCGTCGACGAAAAGGAGCGGGCCGCACTCAGTACGCGCTTCGCCGAGGCCGGCTGGTACTCGACGACGATCGTGTCGTTCACGATGTGGCGCATCAGCTTGGCGATCGGTCTGGGCGCGCTGTGCGCGCTGGCGGGACAGCTCACGCACATGTCGCTGGTCAGCATGGGTCTCATGAGCGGCGGCGGCCTCGCGTTCGGGTTCATCTTCCCTTCGTTCGTGCTCGACTCCGCATCGCGAAAGCGCAAAGCGGAGATCTCGCGGCGGCTGCCCGACCTGCTCGACATTGTGTCGACGACGGTCGAAGCCGGTACCGCCCTGAACGGCGCGCTCGCCATCGCGGTCACGCGGATGGAAGGCGCCTTGGCCGACGAGTTTCGCATGACGCTCTCCGACATTCGCGTCGGCATGTCGCGCACCGACGCGCTGACCGCCATGGCGCGCCGCGTGAAGCACATCGACTTGACGTCGCTGGTGACCGCGCTCGTGCAGACGGAGCGGCTCGGCGGCAACATCGCGCACCTGCTCGACGAGCTCGCGGAAGAAACGCGGAACCGCCGGATCGCGCGCGCCGAGGAGCTCGCCGCGAAGATCCCCGTCAAGATGGTGGTTCCCATGGCGTTCTTCATGCTGCCGGCGCTGCTCGTCATGATCTTCGGCCCCGTCGCCGCACAGTTGCTCAACCAATGATTACGATCTTATTGGCCATCGTCGCATTCGCCGGCGCCGCCGTGCTCGGGCTCGCGGCCGCACGCGGCGTGTGCGGCCCGATCGAAGACGCACCGGCCGGCGGACCCACGCCGGGCATCGTTCCGCAGCGCACGCTCGTCATCGGCGCCGCCGTGCTCGGCGCGATCGCCGCGTGGCGCGGGCTGCCGTTTACCGGCCTCGCCATCGTGTGGCTGTCATGCGCGGTGCTGACGGCGATCTGGGCGGCGGACGTCATGCGCGGCATCATCCCGGACGTATTCACGATCGTGCCGCTCGGCGCGATCCTGCTCGCGGCCGCGCTCGCCGGCCGCTACGAAGTGCTCATCGCCGCCGTGGTCCCGGCCGTGCCGTTCGCGTTCCTCGCGTGGCGGTCCGGCGGGCTCGGCCTCGGCTGGGGCGACGTGAAGCTCGCGATGCTCGGCGGCCCGCTGATCGGCATGCAGAACTCACTGATGGCGTTCGCGCTGGCCTGCCTCGCGGCGGTCGTCGTGGCGCGCGTGCGCAAGACGTCGCACCAGCCGATCGCGTTCGCGCCGTACCTGGCATCGGCGATCGCACTCCCGTTCGCGCTCGTCACGGCGGGTCACTGACGTGGGCGTTCTCTACAACCGGTCGACGAGCGAGATCCTCTCCGAGCGCGTCGGCCTCGTGCACACGCGCTTCAAACCGATCGCGGCGTTGCTGCCGCGCCGCCGCCCGCCCGACGACGGCGGGCTGTGGTTCGACGACTGCGACGCGTTCCGCCGGCTCGGCGCGCGAGCGCGCGCTGACCTGATCTTCCTCGACCGCGACCTGTGCGTCGTGCGGCTCGAGCACCGCGTTGCACCAGGCCGGCCGATCCTCTGGTGCCGCGAGACGGATTCGGTGCTCGCCATGAGCGACGGCTTCTTCGCGCGGGCCGACGTGCTGGTCGGCGATCTGCTGTGGTTCGAGGACTCGCTCTCGACGCTGCTCTACGCGGTAAGATCGCGCACGGCGTGAGCGGTGACCGCTGACGGAGCCATGCGCAGGTAGACCATCGCGTTGAGCGCCGCTTCGTCGTACTCGCGCTGCGCGGCGGCGATCCACGATGCGGACGGTTCGCCCGAGAGCAGCGGAGCGGAGTGCAGGCGCAGCGCCGCCGACCAGTGCGCGACGGCCGCGTCAAAATCTCCGCGGTCGTATGCGGCGGACGCGACCTTGACGTGCGTGCTGAAGCGGTTCGCGGTGCTTACGACGTTTCCGAGGCGCAGCGCGACGGTGTTGCGCTGGACGATGAAATACTCATCGACCGCCTCGCGCCCGACGCACTGCGCGAGCGCGCGGCGGATCGTGCTGCAGGTGTTGACGAGCGCGTCGGCTGCGGCCCGGCGTTCCATGTCGGGCCAGAACTCGCGCAGCAGCTCCGCCCGCGTCGCCGTTCCGTCGTCGCGCAGCGCGAGGAATTGAACCAGCGAGCGCGCGCGGCGGCGGCCGAAACTCACCTCGCCGTTGCCGATGATCACGCGGAAGCGCCCGAACATGTGCAGCACGGCGGGGGCCGGGCGCGCGGATCCGCGCCCGTCGCCGCGCAGTGACGCGACCACCGGATTGACGTCGAACGCCTCTCCGCTGCGGTCCACGAAAAACGCGGCTTCCGACGCTTCGCGCAAATCGTCGGTGCCCGACGCGACGCCCCGCGCGACGCGGTCGAACGCCGTCGCGGCGAGCGGCATGTCGCCCGCGGCCTCGTCCACGAGCTGCGCGATCAACGGCCGCGCCGTCTCGATCCAGCGCGGGAAGGCGGTGCCGAGCGCGCCGCCGAGCGCCGCCGCGTAGCGCACCGTTCCGGCAACCGCGTATGCCCAGCCGCCGGTCGCGGCGAGGAAACGCCGGCGTTCCTTCGCCGTCGCCGCGACACCGTGCGCCGCGCAAAACTCCGCAAGCTCAGCGTCGGTGAAACGCAGCGCGGTCGCGTCCAGCAGCGCCGCCTGCTCGCACGCCGGCGTACCGTCGAACATGTGCGCGCTGCGCACGAGATAGACGAGCCGCACGCTCGCGTCCGCGTCGTGCGCGAACCTGGCGAGAAGCGCGCGACCGGCGGCCGACGCGCGGTCGGCTCCGTCGATCACGACCACGCCGCAAGACAGCGAGCTCAGCAGCGCTTGCAGACCGCAATCCGTCGCGCCGGGCTCGACGGTGACCCAGCGAACGGACTCCGACCGGCGTCGCGCCCAGGCCGCGACGGCGACTGTCTTACCCGAACCGGGCTGGCCGGCAACGATGCGGACCCGGCCGGTTGCGTTCCGGTCGAGCCATGCGCCGACGTGGTGCCGCACGAGCGTGTCCGGCGGCAGTTTCGGGAGATCCGTCACGCCGGCAAGCGGCCTTCCATGCGGGCGAGCCCATCGGCGAGCTCGTCGCCGAACGGCGAGAGCGCGCAAAAGACGTCGCCGTCGAGGAACGGGCCGCGCACGATGCGCAGCGCGGCAGCCGCATGTTCGGCGGCCGCATCGGCGTCGTCGCGGCTGCATGCGTCGTCGGAGTCGGCGATGTGTGCGCGGACCCGCCGCGCGTCGACCGTGAAGAGATCGAGATTCAACGCGATCTCGTCGCCGAACGACACGTAGTGCGCCAGCGTCGCGTGTCCGACGACCGCCGCGAGCGCGCGCCGCATCGTGCTGCACGCGCTGCGCAGGCTCTGCGCGCCGAGCAGCGGATCGGCCTCCGGCCAGAACGCTTGGATCAAGTCACGCCGGCTCGCGCGACCGCCGGGCAGCAACGCGAGATACGTCAGGATCTGGCCGTCACGGCGCCGGATCCATTCCACGCGCTGTCCGTCGATGCGAACCTGCGGCATCCCGAACAGCTCGACCGCGAACGGCATCAGCGTGCTGGTCGACGCCGGCGCCGCGACGCGCGCAAGCCGCGAGATGACGCGGTACGGACGGCAGACGCCGTCGACCAGCTGCACGAACATCCCGCGCGCTTCGAGCCGGTCCAACGTCGCGTCGTCGATCGCTTCACCGTTGAAGAAGCGGCGCGCGTGCGCGGCGAGCACCGGATCCTGATCCGCGAACGCGGCGTCGACGAACTCCTTGATGAGGCCCGCGCACGCGCGCTGCCACAATTCGACCGCGCCCGCGAGCGTACGGCCCGACGAACCGGCGTTTCGAACGATGCTGCACAGCGCGAACGGCCAGCCGTCCGTGTCGATGACGAGGCGCGCGACGTCGCGCTCGTCGCCGCGCACCACGCGCGAGCTCTCGACGAAGCGCGCCGCTTCATCGGCGGTGAACGCCAACCGCGCGCCGCTGCACAGCGCCGCAAGACCCAGCGAGATCAACCGCGTCGTGTCGAACACTTCCCGCGTGCGCGACGCGTACACGAACGTCACGTTCTCCGGGCCGTCGAACACCAGGCGCTGCAACAGCTCACGCCCTTCTTCCGAGGCACGATCCGCTTCGTCCACGAGAATCTCGCGACGCCCGAGCAAGCCGAGCGCAAGCAGCAGCGCGTCGGTGTCCGCAAGCGCGTCGAGTTCGAGCGCTTCGCAGATGGCGTCGCGAATCGCCGCGGGCGTCGCGCCCGCGCTCAGCGACACGTACGCCGCCGGGAACCGCGACCGCGTCGCATACTGCACCAGCGCCGTCGTCTTACCGCAGCCCGCCGGAGCGGCCAGGAGCCGGAGCGGGAAATCTGCGTGGCCGGCGAGCCAAGCGGAAACGCGCTCCCGGTGAATGACGTCGGGCGCGAGCTTCGGAAGTCGTCGCTTCGGCGTAACGCCGAACTCAGGCTCTCCCTGAGTGAGAACGGCCACAGTTCTCGCAGCATACCCCATTGGCCCTAATAATATGACCTTTGCCCTAGGACTTTAGGGTAAAGTTTGGATCAACCGAGGAAGGGCCCGGGCCGTACCGCAACGGCGCACCATGAAGATGTGGCTCGTCCGAAACCAGGACACCGGACGCGTCCTCGCTTGGCGGGTGCGCCGCGCCGACGGCTGGGTGGCGCGGCTGGTCGGGTTTCTCCCGCGCCGGTCGATCGCGCCGGAGGAAGGGCTGTGGTTCGAGGGCTGCGGCGCCATCCATACGCTGGGGATGCGCAGCGCGCTGGACGTCGTGTTTCTCGATCGAAGCCTGCGCGTCGTGCGCGTCGCTGAAAACGTGCCGCCGCAGCGGCTCTGCGTCGGCGCCCGCCGCGCCCACGTGGTCGCCGAGTTCGGCCCCGGCTTCGCGAAGGCGAACCCGCTCGAACCCGGCGCCCGCCTAGCGCTGGAGCCGGTCTAAGGCCGGCGGCGTACCTGGAGCGATCGCACCAGGGACACGATGCCCCGCCCGCGCTGCATCGTCACCCGGACCGTGTACGATCCCGGCTGCACGGGCGCCGCCAGCGTCACGCTGCGCTCGCCGCGGCGCACGTCGGCGCCGGCGACCTCGATGCCGTCGCGGTCGCGCACGATCTGAACGCGCGCGCCGTCCGACGACGGCAGGGTCACGACGAACGACCCGCCCCCCGGCGCCGGATCCTGCCGGATCGCAAACGTGTCCCCGCCGCCGCCCTCGAGCACCGTCGGCTCGGGCGGGATGCCGTTGCGGGCCGGGCGAGCTGAGGCCGGTCCCGTGGGTTCGGCCACCGCCGACGCGGAGGGGCTCGGCGCCACGGCGGCCGGGAACGGCACGCGGGTCTCCTCGCGCGCGTCCTGCCCTTCGGCCCGGGCTACCAGCAGATACGGCTCGCGCCCGCCGGCCGGCGGCGCCGGGATCTGGACGGTGCCCGTACCCGACGGCGTCGTCGTGGCGAACCACGTCGCGCCGGTCCGGTCGACCACCGACAGGTGCAGATCGCGCGCGCGCGCGGCGTAACGCACGGCGACCGCCCCGCCGGGGCGCGCCGCGTCGACCGCGATGCTTTCGATGCGCGGCGGCGGCGTGGCGACGATGCGAATCGCCGGCGGCGCCGTCGCACGCGCATAGACCGCGTCGCGCGCGTCGCTGCCGAACGCGTTCGCCACGACGACGCGCAAGCTGGCGGCGGACGGAATCGCGACGACCATCGAGCCGGCGGCACTGGGCAGCGCGCCGTGCGCGACGACGTCGCCGCGCGCGTCGCGCAGCTCGTAGGTACGCGAGCCGTTCCCGGCGGTCACCCACTTCGCGACGGTCCCGCCGTTGGGGCCGTCGAGCAGCGTCGCCTCGACGACGCGCGGGCGTTCTGCCGCGACGCCGATCAGCGTCGCGCCCGCGAGCAGACCCGCGGCGCCCAGCGCGGTGGCGAGTCCGACCCACCGGCGGCGCGGACGGCCGCCGCGCGGCGGCGGCGCTTCGACGAGCATGTGAATGCCCTCGCCGCGCACGTCGGCGGTCACGCGCTCGTACGCGACCGACGCGTCGAGCGAGAAGCCGGTGCGCAGCGCGGCGTGCGGCTGCACCTCCACCGCCAGCGCGGCGACCGGCCGCGACTCGTCGAGCCGCAGCGCGCTCACGGTCGCGGCGAGCACACCCGGCGTCCCGTTGGTGATGCGCAACTCGTAGCGCGCGCCGGAGTCGTCGATTCCGAGCGGCTCGAGCTCGCACGCGACCGCTCCGCTGATGGTCGCGAGGAGACCGCGGCCGCCGCGCGACATCGCGTCCGGAATGCCGAGAGCGCTCGTTCCCCTTCTCGCGATCACGTTCGTCGACGTGCTCGGCTTCACGATCTTGATCCCGATCCTGCCCTTCTACGCCGAGCACTTCGGCGCATCACCGACCACCGTGGGCGCGATCTACTCCACGGTCGCCGTCGCCTCGCTTCTTTCTTCACCGTTCTGGGGCCGCTTGAGCGATCGCATCGGACGCAAAGGAGTGTTGATCGCCGCACAAGTCGCGGGCCTGCTCGGCTTCTCGCTGCTCGCTGCGGGAACGGCGCTGTGGACGGTGTTCGTTTCGCGCGCGATCGAAGGGCTGGGCGGCGGCGGGCTCGGCGTGACGCAGGCGTACGTGACCGACGTGACGACCCCGGCGAATCGGGCGCGCAGCCTCAACGGCGTCGCGTTCCTGATCGCGCCGCTCGTCGCGACCGCGGTCGTGCGCGTGAACCCGCCCTCGTCGGCATCATCCCGGTTGTCTTCGTCGCGATCGCGCTGACGATCGGCTACCGCGTGTTCGCGAACGTGCCGACCGGCACGTCAGTGGACGGTTCAACCGCGGGGCGGTGAGCCCCAGCCCGATTGCACGTAGACGCCGTCCACGACGATCGCCGGCACCGTCGGATCGCCGCCGGTGAACGCGAACATCTTCGCGCGCTGGGCGCGGTCGTTCTGCGCGTCGTACGCCGCGTACGGATAGCCGCGCGCGTCGAAGTGATCGCGCGCCTGCACGCAATACGGACACGTGGGCGACACGTACATCTCCACGCGGTGGCCCGGCTCGAGGCGTTCGAGATCCATGCCGCGCTCAGCCCGCGCCGGTTCCGAGCGCCGTTGCTTCCGCCGTTTGAATCGCCAGCGTCAGCTCGCGCAGGAACGACGATGCGTCCATCACGATGCCCAGCGTTTGGTGCGAGCCGCGGTCGGTGAGCTTCGTCACCGACGCCGGGTTGATGTCGACGCTCACCGTCTTGCACGTCGCGGGCAGCAAGTTGCCGACGGCGATCGAGTGCAGCAGCGTGCACACCAGCAGCGCCATCCCGATCTCGGGCACGTACTTGCGCATCGCGCGCTGGCATTCGATCACGTCGGTGAGCACGTCCGGCACGGGGCCGTCGTCGCGGATCGAACCGCACAGCACCACGGGGATGTTCTTTTGGTATGCCTCGTACATCACGCCGCCGCGCAGTAGCCCCGTGTCGATCGCGTTGCGAATTCCGCCGACCGCGCGCAAGCGGTTCACCGTGCGCAGGTGGTGCACGTGGCCTTCTTCGGCCGGGAACGCGTCTTCGAGATTCACGCCGAGCGACGTGCCGAAGAACTGCGCCTCCATGTCGTGCACCGCGAGCGCGTTGCCGGCGTACAGCGCCGTGACGTAGCCGTCGCGGATCAGCTCCTCGAGATACGGCCCGGCGCCCGTGTGCACGATGGCGGGCCCGCCGACGAGCAGCACGCGCTTGCCCGAGCGCAGCACCGCGAGCAATTCTCGCGCGATCTCGCCGAGCAGCGCGTGGCGCGGCTTCTCGCTCGACACCGCGCTGGCCATGAACTCGAACACCGCTTTGCGGCGCTCGCGCTGCGGCACGCTGACCTTGACGCCGGCGTGGCCCACGATCACCGCTTCGCCCGCCGTGACGTCGGACGGCGGGACGGTCCTCGCGCGCCCGCCGTCGATCACGATCGCGCAGTCCATCTCCGGGTTTGCGACCGGCATCCACTTGCCGTCCACGCGCACCTCGGTCGCATAGTTCGTCGTCGCGTAGAACTGATCGGGCAGCACGCCGTCGGCGGGCGCGGGTTCGGTGGCGACGTCGCCTTCGTCGACGACCTCCGCGCCGACCGCGCGCAGCAGCTCGAGCACGTCGTCCAGATACGCCGCGTCGTCCGCCTCGACGCGCAGGCGCGCGTACGACGGGTCTTTCTTGGTTTGGCCCGAGTCGAACTCTTCGATCACGTACTCGGCGCGCTCGTGATCGGTCAGGATGCCGAGCACGCGGTTGAAGATCCCCGAGTCGAGGATGTGTCCGCGCAGCTCGATCCGGCGGACGAGGCCCGGGGACGGCGAAGCGGAGGTGGACATGGGTCTCGTGTTCGTACCGACGCCGCTCGGCAACCTCCGCGACATCACGCTGCGCGCGATCGAGGTGTTGCGCGACGCGTCGCTGATCGTAGCGGAGGACTCGCGCGTCGCCCGGCGGCTGCTCAACGCGCTCGGCATCGGGACCAAAGACATTTGGACGTATCACGAGCACAACGCGCGCACGTCGACGAGCGAAATCCTCGCGCGGGCGCGCGCGGAAACCGTCGCCGTGGTCACCGACGCCGGTACGCCGGGGATCAGCGATCCGGGCTCGGCACTCGTCGCGGCCGCGCGCGCGGAAGGCATCGCCGTGGAGGTGCTGCCGGGCCCCGCGGCCTTCGTGTGCGCCGCGGTGCTGTCGGGGTTCGACCTGCGGCGGTTCGCGTTCGCCGGCTTTCCGCCGCGCAGCGCCAAGCAGCGGCGCACGGCGTTTGGCGCGTCGCTGCCCGACACCACGGTCTGGTACGAGGCGCCGCACCGCATCCGCGCAAGCCTGGCGGACCTCGCCGCCGTCGCGCCCGACCGGCGCGTGTTCCTCGTTCGCGAGCTGAGCAAGCTGCACGAGCAGCAAGTGCTCGGTACTGCCGCGGAGGTCGCCGCGGCGATCGCGGAGCCGGTGCGCGGCGAGATCGCCTTCGTGGTCGAAGGCGGCGCCGTCCCGCGCGACCCGGCCGAGGCGGCGGCCGAGACCGGCCTCGACGAAGCGATCGACGCGCTGCTGGCGCAAGGTCTCTCCACCTCGGCGGTCGCGAAGCGGCTCACCGAAGCCGGCCACGGCGAGCGGCGCCACCTGTACGTGAAGGTGAGCGAGCGGCGGAAAGGCACCGTCGTGGCGCACCCTTCGACCCCTGAGCTTGCCGAAGGGTCAGGGTGACATATTGCGCGCGGTGACGAAACGCTCCGGGTGCCGCCTCCCCGATCACCAAGCGCCGACGATCGCAACGCGTTCTACGTCACGACCCCGATCTATTACATCAGCGGGACGCCGCACATCGGTCATGCGTACACGACGATCGCAGCGGACGCGCTCGTGCGCACCGCGCGCGCGCACGGCCCGGCGCGCGCGCTGACCGGCACCGACGAGCACGGCCAGAAGGTTGCGAACGCGGCGGCCGCCGCCGGCAAGACGCCGCAAGAGTACGTCGACTCCCTCGCTCCCAAGTGGCGCGAGCTCGCACCCGCGTTCGACGCGCGCTTCGACGATTTCATCCGCACGACCGAGCCGCGTCACGTGCACACCTGTCTCGCGCTGTTCGAGCGCATGCGCGCGAACGAGGACGTGTACGAGGGCGTGTACGAAGGCTGGTACTGCACCAACGACGAGACGTTCTGGCCCGAAGCCAAGCTCGTCGACGGCCGCTGCCCCAACCCGGAGTGCCGCCGCCCGGTGCAATGGCTGTCGGAGAAGAACTGGTTCTTCCGGCTCTCGAAATACAACGCGCCGTTGCTGGAGCTGTTCCGCGGCAATCCGAATTTCTTGCGCCCCCAAGCGCGCTACAACGAGATGATGGCCATCTTGGAAGAAGGGCTCGAGGACTTCTCGATCTCGCGCTCGTCCTTCGACTGGGGCATCCCGCTGCCCGGCGGCGGCGTGCTCTACGTGTGGTACGACGCGCTGATCAACTACATCAGCGCGCTGGGCTGGCCCGAAGACGCCGGCGGGCTCTACGCGCGGTTCTGGCCCGGGATGCATCTGATCGGCAAAGAGATCGCGCGCTTCCACACGATCATCTGGCCCGCGATGCTGATGTCGGCCGGACTGCCGATCCCGCAGCGCGTATTCGCGCACGGCTGGATCACCAGCGACAGCGGCACGAAGATCGGCAAGTCGCTCGGCAACGCGATGGACCCGATCGCGATGCGCGACGAGTTCGGCGCCGACTCCCTCCGCTATTTTCTGCTGCGCGAGGCGCCGTTCGGCAGCGACTTCTCGATCTCCATCGAGAAGCTGCGCATGCGCCACAACAGCGACCTCGGCAACGATCTCGGCAATTTGCTGCGGCGCTCGCTCGCGATGCTGCAGAAGTATCGCAATGGGATCGTGCCCGAGCCGAACGAAGGCCGCGTGCAGGAGCGCGTCGCCGATTTGCCCGCGCTGGTGCGCGAGCACGTCATGGCGCTGCGCTTCCGCGAAGCGCTCGACGAGATTTGGAACCTCGTCACGCTGCTCAACCGTGCGATCGACGAGCAAAAGCCGTGGGAGCTCTACAAGCACGCCCGCGGCGTGGAGCTCGACGCGCTGCTCTACGATCTGTGCGAAGGCTTGCGCTGGCTGAGCCTGCTCCTGTTTCCGTTCATGCCCGCGAAGATGACCGAGATTTGGCGACAGCTCGGCCTCGACGGGACGCCCGAGCGCGCGTGGGACGACGAGCTGGTGTGGGGCCGGCTCGCCGCCGGCACGCTGACGAATCCCGGCGCGCCGCTGTTCCCGCGCATCGACGCCCCGGCCGCCGAAGTCCCGGCTTAACCGCTACGGGGGCGCGTAGTTCGGGTCGCCGTTCGCACGTTCACGCTCGATCAGCGCTTGGCAATCGCTCTTGTAAAAGATGCAGACCAGCCGCGAAAATGCGAACGGGTGCGGCAACTGCCACCCCGCCGGCGGTTCTTCCACCGGATACAGTTTGTACGGATGATCCGACGGGTCGTCGTTGCGCGCAAACTGTTGCGGCCACGGAATGAGCACGTGCTCGCTGAACCCGTCGGTGTAGATGAAATCGCAATCCATGTAGTGCCACACGACGGGCCCGCGATACCACGTCTGCGTCGCGCGGCACTGACCTTGCGCCGATGTGAGGTCGCCGCGCGAACCGGCCATGACGAGCTGGTATCGCTTCATCGTGGTCGCGGGACGCCGCGATTGGCGCGGGACGTCGGTGAGCGAGCGCTGCGCCTGCGCGATCGTCTTGCTGAACTGCGCGTCGAGTGCGGCGATCTGCTCCGGTGAATACGCGCTGCGCGCGGCCGAACGCGGCGCGTGCTGCGCCACGAGACGAGGCGGAGCGGCGCTCGCGCCCGCACGCGGATGGTGAATCGTGGCATGTCGCGGCGGATAGGTCGGCGCCGCCGTCGGTTCGGTCGTCGGTTGTCCGGCCGCGGGCGGCGGGAGCGTCGGCAGCGTCGCCGGCGGCAGCGCGGCGTGCGGAACCGCCGGCTGCTGCGCGATGCGCCGCGGACGCGGCTGCGCATGCTGCGGCTGTGCGGGCGAGCGCCGCATCGCGCGCGGCACCGTGCGCTTTTCGATCGTGATCGCATCGGAAGTTGCGACGAATTCCGGCGCCGGCGTCGGCCGCGGCACGAGCTTGGCGAGCACGGTCGCGACGCGCGGCGCGAACAGCAGCCACGCGCCGGCGCCGATGACGTGCAGCAGCAGTGAGAGCACGAGGGCGACGGTCAGAACGTTGCGGTCCCGCCGGGCGCGCTGCGGGAAGAGCTGCACGCGGTGTTATCCGCCGCCGTTCGGAAGATCGCCGTTGGCGCGCTCGCGATCGATCACCGCTTTGCACTCGTCGTGATAGAACGCGCACACCGCGCGTGACAGCGCGAACGGATGCGGCAGCACGAAGCTTTCCGGCGGCGGCTGTCCCGGAAACTCGTGGCGCCGGCCGTCGCGGCGCGCGAACGGATCGGTCTGGCGCGTGAACTTGAACGGCCACGGGAACGAGACCGTCTCGGCGTAGCCGTCCGCGTACTGCACCCTGCAGCGCAGGTAATACCACGTGTAGATCCCGCGCTGCGTGCCGTCGTCGAGCGGATCGCATACGCCGTTGCCGCCGGTGACGTCCTCGACGTTTCCTTGCAGGTACTTGTCGTAGCGCTTCATCGTCCGCACGGCGGCGGGCTGCGCGTTTTGCGGCGCGGCGGCGACGTCGTGCTGCGCCTGATCGATCGTCCTGCGGAACGTCGCATCGAGTGCGGCGACGTCGAGCGAGCCGCCCGCGGGCGCCGCACCGTGCGAGCCGTTGGGCGCGCGGACCATGGCGACGCGCTGAGCGCGCGGGATGTGGATCCGCGCGACGCGCGGCACGGCCGACGGTTCGGCGTGCGGCGCGAACGTCGGTCGGGCGAGCTGTGGTGCCGGCCGGGCGCCGGGCGGGGGGTGTGCAACCGGCCGGCGCGTGACGTGCGGGCGGCCCTGCGCGACGCGCGGGCGCGGGGTAGGCGGCGGCGTGGGCGTCGGGGACGGGCGCGCGATCCGCTCGATCGTGATCGGCTGCGTCTGGGCGACCACCGTCTCCGAAACGTGCAGCGCCGCGCGCGCCGAGCGGACGAGCAACGCCCACAGCGAGCCGCCCGCGGCGTGCACGAGGAGCGAAAGGATCAGGGCGGCGACGAGGAGCTTGCGGCCGCTGCGGTCGCGCTCGGGGAACAACTGCACGGAGAGCCTAAGGATTCACCATGATCGACACGCACGCCCACGTGCACGACCGTTCGTTCGATGAGGATCGTGACGCGATGCTGGCGCGGGCGCGCGAGCGCGGTGTAGGCGCCGTCGTCACAGTCGGCTGTGACGTGGAGGATAGCCGCCGAGCCTGCGAGGTTTCTGAGCGCTACGGCCTCGCGGCGACGATCGGCGTCCACCCGCACGAAGCCAAGGACGCGCCGGCCGATTTAGCGGCCGTGTTCGACGCGCTGCGCGAGCGCTACAGCGAACGGATCGTCGCGGTCGGCGAGACCGGATTGGATTATCATTACGATCACAGCCCGCGGGAGGTGCAGCGATCCGTATTCGCGCGCCAGCTCGCCTACGCGCGTGCATGCGGCCTGCCGCTGGTGTTCCACCAGCGCGAAGCGCACGACGACTTCGTCGCCGCGTTGCGCGACGGGTACGATCCGCGCACGCAGCGCGGCATCGTCCACTGCTTCACGGGCACGCCGGACGAAGCGCGCGTGTTCGCGGGCAAGTTCGGGCTCGTGCTGGGCATCGGCGGCGTCGTGACGTTCAAGACCGCGACCGCGCTGCGCGACGCGGTGAAGGACGTCGGGCTCGACGCGATCGTGCTCGAGACGGACTGCCCGTACCTCGCGCCGGTGCCGCACCGCGGCGCGCGCAACGAGGTGGCGTTCGTCGCGGACACGGCGCGCGTCGTCGCCGACGTGCTCGGCGTCAGCGTTGAAACGGTGGTCGCGCGCACCGACGCGAACGCGCGGCGCGTGCTGGGGCTCGAGGTCGCGGCGTGATCGCTCCACGCCCCGACCGGCCGGTGCCCGCGACGAACGCGATCTCCGGCGAGCACGAGTCGCGCTGCATGATCTTCACCGGCAAGGACAGCGCGCGCGCGCTCAAGGACCCCAGCGAGATCTCGGAGCTGCTCCGCGATGAAAACAACTTCGTGTGGTTCGACCTCGCCGAACCGACGCAGCAAGATCTCGAGCTGCTCAAAACGGAGTTCGACCTCCACCCTACCGCGATCGAAGACGCCGCGCTCGTCCACGAACGGCCGAAAATCGAAAGCTACGACGGCTATTGGCTCGTCGTGCTGCACGCCGCGACGCTGGAGGAAGACAAACTCGTCCTGCACGAGCTCGCCGTGTTCGCCGGCAAGAACTTCTTGGTGTCGATCCGCGCGCACCCGGTGTTCCCGCTCGACGAGATCGAGCGGCGCTGGCTGGCGAAGGGCGCGCTTCCGCACACCTCGACCGGGCTGCTGTACGTCATCCTCGACACCGTCGTGGACGGCTATCATCCCGTCGCCAACGCATACGACGAACGGCTGGTGCGGCTCGAGAACCGCGTGTTGCACGCGAAGCGCAACCCGTCGCAGGAGGTGCTGCGCGAGGTGCTGCGGTTCAAGCGCGATCTCGTGCGGCTCCGCCACGCGATCATCCCGGTGCGCGACATTCTCGCACCGCTGCTGCGCGGCGATCTCGCGGAGCTCGACCCGTCGATCAGCGCGTACTTTCGCGACGTGTACGATCACGCGCTGCGCGTCACCGAGCAGGTGGACTCCATACGCGATCTGCTCAACAGCACGCTCGACATCCACCTCTCGTCGGAAGCGCACCGCCAAGGCGAAGTCTCCAAGCAGCTCACGATCATCGCGACGATCTTTCTGCCGCTCACCTACATCACGGGATTTTTCGGCCAGAACTTCGGGTGGATGGTCAACCACATCACCGAAGCGCCACAGTTCTTGTGGCTGGGAATCGGCATCCAGCTCGGCGCCCTTGCCCTGCTGGTTCTCTATTTCAAAAGGAAAGGCTGGTTCTAGGGATGATAGCGCCCGAAGGGCGCGACTTTAGTCGGCAAAGCTCACCGAAGGTGAACTTTGACGAATAAAGTCTAAGATGAGCGGGATGGTCACGGACCCAGCCGGCAAAGGCGCCTACGTTCGCGAGATGTTCGCGGCGATCGCCCCGCGCTACGACCGGGCGAACAAGCTGCTCACCGCCGGGGTGGACGAAGCATGGCGCCGCCGCGCCGTGGCCGAGCTCGCGGCGCCGCGCGGGGGCCGCGTCGCCGACCTGTGCTGCGGCACCGGCGACCTGGTGTTCCATTTGCTGCGGACCGACCCGGCGCTCCAGGTGGTCGGGATCGACTTCACCCCGCCCATGCTGGAGTGGGCGCGTACCCGCGCCCGGCGCCATGACGCGGAGAAGCGCGCCACGTTCGTGGAGGGCGACGTGACCCGGCTGCCGTTCGGCGACGCGACGTTCGACGGCGCGACGATGGGCTTCTCCATGCGCAACGTCGTGGACGTGGTGGCGACCCTCAAGGAAGCACGGCGCATTCTCAAGCCGGGGGCCCGCTTCGTCAACCTCGACGTGACCAAGCCGCGCAACCCCGTCGTGCGCCGCCTCTTCGGCGTCTATTTCTACGGAATCGTGCCGCTGGTCGGCGGGATCGTGGGCGGGTCGAAGACGGCCTACCGGTACTTGCCGAACTCGCTGACGAACTTTCCCGACGCCGACGGGCTCGCCGACCGCTTCCGGCAAGCCGGTTTTTCCGGTGTCCGCACGATCCGGCTCGGCTTCGGCGCGATCGCCGTCCACGTGGGGATCGCCTGATGCTCGAGCGGGCGCCGCACGAGCGCGACCTCTACGCGATGGTCGAGGAGTATTTCCGCTCCTCATTCGATACCGCCAACGAGCTGATCACCGAGGCCGTCCGGCGCATGCTCGACGCCGGCGGCAAGCGGCTGCGCCCCCGCTTCACGCTGCTCGCCGCCGAATCGGCCGGCGGCCGCGCCGGCGACCACCTCCGCCTCGCCGCCTTCATGGAGCTGATCCACGTCGCAACCTTGATCCACGACGACGTTGTGGACGGCGCGGCCACCCGCCGGGGCGTGAACGCGACCGCGGTCGACTTCGGCAACCGCATCTCCGTGCTCGCGGGCGACTACTTGTTCGCCTGGATCTTCAAGAACGTCACCGCCGACTACGCGCACCCGATCCCCAACATCCTGAGCTCGACGCTCGCCGACATCACCGACGGCGAGGTGCTCCAGATGCGCGCGCTCGCCGACCTCGACACGACGCTCCCCGCATACGTCGAGATCGCGACCAAGAAAACGGCCTCGCTCTTCGCCGCCTCGGCGGAGTGCGGCGCGCTCGCGGCCGGCGGCTCGCCCTTCGCGGTCCGGGCGCTGCACGACTTCGGGACCGCGTTCGGGATCGCGTTCCAGATGCGCGACGACCTGCTCGACCTGACCGCCGACGAGGCCACGCTCGGCAAACCGGTCGGCAACGACCTGCGCGAGCGCAAGATGACGGTTCCGTTGGTTCTGGCCCTCGAAGCGGGGGATCGGGAATTCCGCTCCGCCGTCGAACGTTTCTTCGCCGCGAACGACGAGACGGCCGAGGACGTGGCGGCGATCGTGTCCGCGGTCGTCGCGCACGGCGGCATCACCAAGACGGAAGCCGTCCTCGCGGGCTACGTCGAACGGGCGAAGCAGTCGCTCGCGCCGCTCGGCACCGCCCCCGCCCGTTCCGAACTCGCCGCACTCGCGGACGCCCTTATTTAGACCGGAGATCTCAATGTTTGCACCCATGGAAATTGTCGCCGTCGTCGGGGTCGCGATCCTGATCTTCGGCGCGGACAAGTTGCCGAAGCTGGCGCGCAGCGCCGGCCAGGCCAAAAAAGAGTTCATGGTCGGGCAGGCCGAGGCCGATGTCGCCGCGGAGCGGGCGCGCGAGGAAGCACGCCGCAAGGCCGAAACCGACGCCGCCGCTGCCGCGACCGCGGTCAACGGCGTCGGTCAGCCGACCATCGTCCCGGACCCGCTCACCGGCGCCCCCGGCCCGACGACCGTCGCCCGCCCGCACGAATAACGGAGGCTGAGGGTGCTCGCTGAGCGGCCGCCGCTCGACGAACCCGAGCGCCAGATCGATTGGGACCAGAAAGAGATGCCGTTCACGGAGCACCTGCGGGAGCTGCGAAACCGGCTCTTCATCTGCGTCGTGACCATCGGCGCGCTCGCCGTGCTCGCGCTGTGGCCTGCGAGCAAGCTGATCCCGATCCTGAGCCATCACTATTTCCCCGGCATCGTGCTCAACGCGTTCGGTCCCGCCGACGCGATCTGGGCGATCTTCAAGCTGTCGCTCTACATTGCGATCGTGCTCGGTTTGCCCGTGATCCTGTTCCAGATTTGGATGTTCGTCGTCCCGGCCGTCAATCCGAAGACGCGGCGCATGGTGTATTGGTACGTGGCGCCGTCGCTATTGCTCGCCGCCGCCGGCATCGCATTCGCGCACTATCTCGTGCTGCCGCGCGTCATCCAGGGGCTGCTGCACTGGACGACCGAGGTGCACGCGCAGGCGACGTTCGGGATCGAGGCGACGATCAACCTCGTCCTGCTGTTGCTGCTTGCGTTCGCGATCGTATTCCAGACGCCCGTCGTCATGCTGCTCTGCGCACGCATCGGTCTGATCAACAGCGGGCTGCTGCGCAAGTACCGCAAGTACATCGGCTTCGGGATGCTCGTCGTGGGCGCGGTGCTCGCACCCGACGGCAGCCCGCTGACGATGACGCTTCTCGCGGCGCCGATGTACGTGCTGTTCGAGATCTCGATCTGGCTCATCGTCTTCATGGAGAAGCGATGGAAGCGCGAAGCGGAAGCGGCGTAGCGCGCACCGGAGCGCTCGGCGGGCTGCGCGAGAGCTGGGACGAGACCGTCCGGCTCTTCGCCAACGTCACGTTCGGCGTGTCGCTGCTCGCGGTCTGGGGTTTTCTGACGCTGATCGGCGTCGTGATCGACCAGGGCAAAGACGCGGCGACATACGCCGGCGAGTACGCGCCGTCGCTCGCGCGCTTGATCGTGCGGCTCGACCTCGGCAACATCTACCACAGCGCCGCGTACCTCGGCATCCTCGGGCTCATCCTGTGCTCGATGACCGCGGCGACGTTCACCAAGGTGATCCCGCGCCGCATTCCGCGGCTGAACCCGGTGAAGATCGACGCGATCCCGCTGAGCGCGACCGTCACGGTCGCCGGCGATGCCGCGAGCGCCGGCGAGCGCGTCGCCGCGTTCTTCGCCGGGCG
>JAXDMA010000259.1:0-9370 GCA_034666305.1 Vulcanimicrobiota bacterium | reverse complement strand
GGCGTGAACGCCGCGGACACCGTGGGAACACCGGTTGCGCGCGCTACGACGAACGCGATTGGACCGTCTGGCAGCCCGCTATTGAGAGTCCCGCCGTTGTAGGTCAGCGTCGCCGTCGTCGACGGGTTCGGCAACGTCGTCGTCGACAGCGAGAGCGTGCCGCTGCCGGTGTCATCGCGGACCGACAGCGAGATCGGCGTGCTGTAGTCGCCCGGTCCGACGATCGTGTTGCCGTCGGCGTCCTTCGCTGCCGCGTTCACATTGACGGTCGCCGGAACTCCGGCGTTCGGCGCCGGATTGCTGAGCGAGATCGTCAGCGACACGACGACCCCGTTGAGCACGGCCGAAACGGTGTTCGCGGCGCCAAGCACGACGTTCTGCGTCACCGACGCGCGGCTGAGGACGTTGCCCTGGCCGTTTTGGTCGTCGTACGTCGCGAACGCGAACGTATCGGTGCCGACCGGTGCGTCGATCACGATGGTGCTGGCGGGCGCGTTGAGGTACTGCGGCGTGCCGTTGTTGACCGTCACTGACACGCTGCGCGCGGTCGCCGGAACGTAGCGCGGATTGCGCTGTACGGCGGCGGTTCCCGTTCCCCAGTGCATGGTGAACGTGACGCTCGCCGTGCCTTTGTTCGGCTGCGACGCCGAGGGCGGCGCAACCGATGAGGCGCCTCCGCCGCCGGAACATCCGGCGGCGAGCAAGGCAATGAAGAGTGCGCCTATGAGGCGTTGTCCCGGACGCGATGCCCAAGGACGGTCAAACCGCGGAACGCCCATACGCGAACCTCTCTAAAGTCAGTGCGTGCAGAGATTTCGTGCGGGGCACCCGAGAAGCACGGCTGGCGACGCCTCTTTCCACACGTCGGGGGCGACGGTCGCTCCCAAGGCTTATCGTTCGCACGCCGCCGTTTCCTGGCTGCCCTCTGTTACACTTTGCTGAACAGGCGTTCAGGGTAGCAGGGCCAGTTATCGCGAACCCGGGCTCGGCGGCGTCCGCAGGAGTCACCGCGACCCGCGCGCGAGTATCCGCGGTTCTCACTTCACTCGTCCCAGGGGATCGACTCGATGCCGAAAACGACGGCCGCACGCGGGCGGGAGCTCGATCGCGCAGGTCTGAGCGACGAACAGCTGGTCGCGATGCTCCGCAACATGCTGCTGCAGCGGCAGCTCGACAATCGCGGCTTTCAGTTGAACCGGCAGGGCAAGATCCCGTTCGCGCTGGGCTCCGAGGGACACGAGGCGGTCCAAGCCGGTGCGGCGATGGCCTTCAAACGCGGCCGGGACGTGCTGGTGCCCTACTACCGGGACCTCGGGCTGGCACTGGGCGTCGGGATGACCCCGTTCGAGATCCTCTCATCCCTTTTCGCGCGGCAGACCGATCGCTCCATGGGGCGCCAGTTTCCCAACCACTACACGAACCACGATCTGGGCGTTTTGTCGATCTCGTCGATCATCGCCGGCCACTGCACGCACGCTGTGGGCGTCGCGGCAGCGTTCAAGTACCGCGCCGAGGCGGGGCGGGCCGTGATCTGCACCACCGGGGAAGGCGCGACGTCGCAAGGCGAGTGGCACGAGTCGGTCAACTACGCGGCCGTGCACTGCCTCCCGATCGTGTTTCTCGTGCAGAACAACGAGTGGGCGATCTCGACGCCGCAAGACCGCCAGATGAAGGTGGCCAACGTCGCGGACAAAGCGCCGGGTTACGGCCTGCCGGGCGCGGTGTGCGACGGTTTCAGCCCGATCGCGACGTACAAGGCCATGCACGAAGCGCTCGAGCGCGCGCGCACCGGCGGCGGCCCGGCGATCGTCGAAGCGAAATGCTATCGGTTCTTGTCGCACTCGACCGACGACGACGACCGCACGTACCGGTCGCGCGAGATCATCGAAGAGCGGAGAAAACTGGATCCGGTGCCGCGCTTCGAGCACGTGCTCATCGAGGCTGGCGTCATCGACGAAACGCGCGCGAAGAGCTTGAAACAAGACGTGCTGCGCGAGACCAACGAGGCGACCGACTCCGCCGAAGCGCAACCGTATCCCACGCCCGAGTCGCTGTATACCAACGTCGTCGCGGGCGATTATCGCCCGTGGCAGGAGTTCGAGTAGCCATGACCGCCACCGCGCAACAGACCGGTGTCACGATGACCAACGTCGAGGCGGTTCGCACGACGCTTCACGACGCGCTGGTACGGGACGACCGCGTGCTCATCATGGGCGAGGACGTGGGCGCGCGCGGCAACGTGTTCCTCATCACGAAGGGCTTCCTCGAAGAGTTCGGCGAGCAGCGCATCATCGACACGCCGCTCGCGGAGGCGTCGATCGTGGGCGTCGCGATCGGGATGGCGATGGAAGGGCTGCGGCCGATCGCCGAGATTCAGTTCGCCGACTTCATCTATCCCGCGTTCAATCAAATCGTCGGCGAGGCCGCAAAGACGCGCTATCGCAGCAACGGCGACTACACGTGCCCGCTGGTGATCCGCACGCCGTACGGCGGCGGGGTGCGCGGCGCGCTCTCCCACTCCGTGTCGATCGAGGCGCTGTTCTACCACGTGCCGGGATTGACGATCCTCGCACCGTCGACGCCCGCGGACATCAAAGGCTTGCTCAACGCAGCGATCGAGTACCCCGATCCGGTGCTGTTCCTCGAGCACAAGAAGACGTACCGCAGCGTCAAGGGCGAAGTCCCGGCCGGCTATTACACGATCCCGATCGGCAAGGCCGACGTGAAAAAAGCCGGCACGCAGGTCAGCGTCGTGAGCTACGGTTACAACCTGCACCAAGCGCTCGACGCCGCGAACCGGCTCGAGGGCGAAGGCGTGTCGGTCGAGGTGATCGACCTGCGCTCGATCCGGCCGATGGACAAGGGCACGATCCTGGAGTCCGTGCGCAAGACGCGCAAGCTGCTCATCATCCACGAGGACAACAAGTTCGGCGGGATCGGCGCCGAGATCAGCGCGATGGTCGCCGAAGAAGCGTTCTTCGAGCTGGACGCGCCGATCCGCCGCCTCGCGGGGCCCGACGTCCCGGCCATGGGCTACGCGGCGCCGCTCGAGGAAGAATTCATGACGTCCACCGAGGAGATGGTCGACGCGATGAGAGAGCTGGCCAAGTTCTAGTGGCAACCACCATCACGATGCCGCAGCTGGGCGAGACGGTCACCGAAGGCACCGTCGCGCAGTGGCTCAAGAAGCCGGGCGACAGCGTCGAGAAATACGAAGCGTTCGTCGAGGTGTCGACCGACAAGGTCAACGCCGAAGTCCCGTCGCCGGTCACCGGCGTGATTCGCGAGCTGATCGTCAAGGAAGGTGAGACCGTGCCCACGGGCGCGCCGATCGCGATCATCGATGACGTGGCTTCGCCTCACGGCGAAGCCGTCGCGCCGCCTGCGGCGGACGCGATGGCGACAAGGAATGAAGCAAATCATCAGGCGAGCGACGAGCCGGTGCCCGGAGGGAATGTCGGCCTGAGCGGGCCGTCCTACAGCGCGCCGGCGAACAACGGCGCGTCCAACGGAGCGACGGCTGCGCCGAACGGCGTGCGCACGTCCCCGGCGGTGCGCCGGCTCGCGCGCGAACATAGCGTCGACCTCGCGGGCGTGCGCGGCACCGGCAACAACGGCCGCATCACGGCAAACGACATCATTGCGGCAGCGAAAGCCGGCCCGAGCGCAGGCGTCGCGGCGACGATTAGCGCCGACAACGCCGAATATACGGCACCGGCCGCTGCGTCGCCGAAGGCGCCCGGTACGGCGAAACCGTCGTACGCCGGCGCGAAACCCGGCGATCTCATCCCGCTCACGCAGGCGCGCAAGATCATCGCACAGCGGATGGTCGATTCGAAGCACACCGCGCCCCACGCGTGGACGATGACCGAAGTCGACGTGACCAACGTGTGGAAGTGGCGCGCGCGCGAAAAGGACGCGTTCGAGAAAGCCCACGGCGTGAAGCTGACGCTGCTGCCGTTCTTCGTGCGCGCGGCGGTCGAGTCGCTCGCCGCGTTCCCGCTGATGAACGCGTCGTTCACCGACGAGGGCATTCGCGTGCACCGCGACGTCAACATCGGGCTTGCCATCGCGGCCGGCGGCAACCTCGTCGTCCCGGTGATCCGCCACGCCGATCAGCTCTCGATCAAAGGCATCGCGCTCGCGGCCGGCGAGCTGATCGACAAGGCGCGCCGCAACCGGCTGGGCGCCGACGATCTCGCCGGCGGCACGTTCACCGTGAACAACACCGGCGCGAACGGATCCATTCTCTCCGCACCGATTCTGGTGCCCGGGCAGACCGGGATCGTGACGACCGAAGCGGTCGTCAAGCGGCCGGTTGTGCGCGATGACGACTCGATCGCGATCCGGTCGATGATGAACGTCTGCATGTCGCTGGACCATCGGGTGGTCGACGGAGCTGTCGCGAGCGGCTTCTTGAGCGATCTCAAGAAGCGGCTGGAAGCGATGGGACCGGCGGGATCCCTCTGAACGCACGCGCGCGGCGGGGAGCAATGCTCCTCGCGGCGTTCGTCTTCACCGCCGCGCCCGCGCTCGCGGCGATCGACGATGAGCCCGGCGGACTGATTCCGTCGAGCGCGTCGCTCGCACGCGTGCGCTCGCTCTACGACCGCGCGCGCCGCGACCACGGCCGCACCGTCACCATCCTCGAGGACTGGCGGCTGTTCCAAGACGGCACGGTCGGCTCGTTCAAGGTGAACCGTCTCGGCAAAGACGTGCGCGAGACGACGTCGCTGGGGCCGCTGGCGTACGAGCGCGGCGTCTACCGCGGCCAGCGCTGGGAGCAGAACCGCAACGGGATCACGTTCACCTACGCGGGGATCCACGAGCAGCGCGACGCGGTGAGCGATCGCGCGTTTCGCGATCCCGGCGACGACCGCAACGTCCACCTCATCGGCGACTCGCTGGCGCTCAACGCGTATGTCGTCGAGATCAACCCGGCCGCCGGGCGGCACGAATGGCTCTTCATCGACAAGCGGACCGGCAACATCTCGCGGCGCGAGTACGTCGAACGCCGCCGCCGCTACTCGAGCACGTACGACGACTACCGCGCCGTCGACGGCGTGCCCGAGCCCTCGCGCGTGCGCACGACCGACTCGCTAGGAAACGAGCGCGAGCAGATCCTGACGACCCGGGTGCTGGACACGACGCCGGACCTCAAAGACGTGGACATTCCGCCCTCGCGCCGCGTGGTCGAGTTCCCCGCGCGCGAAACGACTGTTCGGCTCCCCGTGCGATTCGTCAACGGTCTTGCCGTCGTGCGCGTGATCGTCGGCCGCGGCGCGTACGACTTCTTGCTCGACTCGGGCGCGGCAGGCATCGTGATCGATCCGTTCGTGGTCGAGCAGCAGAGTCTCGAAACGTACGGCCGGCGCATCGGCGCGACGCTAGGAACGTTCCCCGAAACGACGACGATCGTGCCGCAGATGACGATCGGCGGTCTGCGCATGCGCAACGTGGTTACGCGCGTGGTGCAGGTGCCGTTCCACATCGACAACCGCACGCGGCTCGCGGGGCTGCTGGGCTTCGACTTCTTCGCCGACACGATCGTGCACCTCGACCTGCACAAGAACTTCGCGGAGGCCTTGTCGCCGGATCGCTTTCGCGCGCCGGCGGACACGGCTAGCGTGTCGCTCGGCCTCGACGACAAGACGCCGGCCGTCCACGTGCGCGCAGGCAACGCCGGCGGCCGGGTCGTGCTCGACACCGGCGCGAACCGCACCGTGTTCGAGACCGTGTTCGCCGAACGCGGGGACTTCACGCCCGATCGCGTCGCGAGCACGCTGCACGTGCGCGGCATGGGCGGATTTGCGAACGCGGAGACCACGCGCGTACCGGCGTTCGAGCTCGGCGGACTCTGGACGCGCGACGCGACCGCCGACGTCTCCAACGTCGACCTCGGTACCGAAGACGTCGACGGCATCGTCGGCACGGATTTGCTGCGCTCGTACGAGTTGTGGTTCGATTATCGCGCCGCAACGGTGCACTTGCGGCGCGCGAAGCGCTGAAATTTAGCGCCTGAGCTCGCGCCGCTCGCGCACGGCGCGCAGGACGGACGCGATGAACGCGCTCTTGCCTTCGCTGTACGCGTCGCGGTCGTCGCGGTGCCGCTCGGCCAGCCCGCGCTTGAGTGCTGCGTACTCCGCCGCGAGCTCCGCGTCGGCTCGCAGCGCGTCGCGCAGGCTCAGATGCGCTTGGAGCGTGATCGCGCCCGCGGCGCACACGTAGAGGTGATGCCGCGGGAGATCGGGCGTCGCCCGAAACGCCTCGCGCCCGATGATGCCGAGATCGCCCAAGTAGGTGTAACCGAGCGGCGCGAGCCGCGTCGCAACTTCCGGTATGTCGTCGGCGTGGCGGATGACGACGTCGATGTCGACGATCGGTTTGGCGGCGAGGCCGGTGACGGCGGTGCTGCCCACGTGCTCGATCCCGACGGCGAGCTGCCCCAGCACCGGCGCGATGCGGTCGCGCAGCAGCGCGAACGTCGCGGGCCACGCTGGATCGTACGGAACGACGACGACCGGCTCCGCGCGCTGTTCGGGCGAAATCGGGTCGACGCGGGGATCGTTCATCGCAAGCCCAGGATCGTCGCGAGGTTCGCGCGCGCGTCGACGTGCGGTTCGATGGCGCCGCTCGCCGACGTCAACAGCGTCGTCACGCCCGGCCCGTGGCCCGCGATGTAGGACATGCCGTGCGACACGACCGCGATCGTCACGGCGCCGGTGCGGTAAATGCGGCCGAACGAGTTGTCCGCATCGGCGATCGCGACGATATCGCCCAAGCGCAGCTCGCGCAGCCCGAACTCGCGCACCGTCGCGTCGTCGAAGCACTGGATGTCGTAGTCGCCGCGCGCCACGGTCTGGCGGCCCAGGCCGGAGCCCATCACGCGCGCGGGAACGACGCGCGCGACGGGCACGCGCAGTTTGGGGCCGGCGCGTTCTGCCCCGAGCTTGTCGAACAGATCGGGATCGCAGTTGAACACCTTGATGTCGCCCGGGTCCTCGAGCGCGAGCCCGAGGCCCACCGCGCGCACGCTCAGCGCGTCGCCGATCTGCATGCGCTCCATGACGCGCTCGGGGAAATCGATCATCACGTGCTCGATGCCGCCGTGCTTGCCGGTGATCACGCCGCGCTCGCCTTTGGCCTCCCCGCTCGCGACCGTCGCGACGTTGCCGATGCACGCCAGCGTGCAGAACGCGACGTTCAGCTTGTCGTCGGGATGGCGCGCGCTGACCGCCGGCTCGATGTGATCGGCCTCAAAAGCGAATGCCGAGTCGCCCACGCGTACGTTGAGCGTGATCCCGCCGACGCTCGGTACGATCCGCGGCGCGCCGTCGGCGCCCACGTCGTAGAGCGACGTCGGAAGCAGCGGCGGCGCCACCTGTGCGGCGAGGATCTGGGTGATGAGTCGGGAGCGATTCGTAGTCACGGCGAAATCCCTGGGCTGTGCAAATCCGCAAGTCCTTCACGTTCGAGGCCGCGCACGTGCTCCCGCACCATCCCGGCAAGTGCGCCCGGCTCCACGGCCACTCGTACCGGCTCGAGGTGACGCTGGAGGGCCCGCTCCAACCCGCCGGCCCCGCAGCCGGGATGGTCGAGGACTTCGAGGTGCTGTCGCGGGTCGTGGAAGAGGGCGTCATCGGCGAGCTCGACCACCGATCGCTCAACGACCTGATGGACAACCCGACCGCGGAAAACATCGTCGTTTGGGTGTGGCATCGGCTCGCTAGCAAGCTTCCCGCGCTTGCTGAGCTCGTGCTGTGGGAGACTCCGAGGGCCTGTGTCGTTATGAGAAAGGGCGATCCGCTGAGCCATCCGGGTAAGTAGCTCGACAGACCCCAGCAAAAGCAAGAGAGGCCCTACCACCTATGATTCGCAAACTCGCACTCGCCCTCACGGCAGCCGCCGTCGCATTCATCCCGCTTACGGCGTCCGCCGCCATCACGCCCGGCACGGAGCTGGTCGGCACGATCGACCAGAATCTCAGCTCGAAGGATGCCGTCGTCGGACAGCGCCTCACGATCTCGAACGTGCACTCGCAAGACAACAACATCACCGGCGCCACGATCTACGGACACGTCGACAGCGTGCAGGCCGCCGGTCAAGGCACGCCCGGCAAGATTTCCGTCGCGTTCGACTCGCTCAAGACGCGCGCGGGCAACACGTACGCGCTCACGGGCCGCGCGACCGGTATCACGGAAAACACCAAGAGCAACGTCGTCAACGAAGCGGGCGGCGCCGTCGCCGGCATGATCGTCGGCAACATCCTCGGCAAGAAGGTCGGCACGAACATGGGCGGCCTGCTGGGCGCGGCCGGCGGCTACATCTACGCCAAGAACGCGAAGCAGAACGTGACGATCCCGCAGAACTCGGTCGTCACCGTGCAGGTTCTCACCGCGCGCCGCCAGGGCACCACGACCCGCAGCTACTAAACACCCTCGGTGCTCCAACTCGCTGAGATCTTCTACAGCGTGCAGGGCGAGGGGACGTGGACCGGGACACCCGCGGTCTTCGTCCGCCTCGCCGGCTGTAATCTCAGCTGCGCGTTCTGCGACACCGACTACGCGCTCAAATTGATGGCTTCGGTCGACGACGTCGTCGCGCGCGTGCGCGCCGAGGGCGGCGCGTGTCCGATGGTCATTCTCACCGGCGGCGAGCCGCTCGCGCAGCGCGAGACGCGCGCGCTGATCGACGCGTTGCGCGCGGACGGCCGGCGCGTTCACATCGAGTCCAACGGCACGCTGCCGACCGATCTGCCCGACGACGTGTGGCTCACGGTTTCGCCGAAGGAACGCCTCGCGCCGGCAATGGCACGCCGCGCGAACGAAGCGAAGCTGATCGTGGACGGCCGCGTCCCCGACGAATGGATCGCGCACTTCCCGGCGGAAACCCCGCTGTTCTTGCAGCCCGAAGGCAACAAGGCGTCGAACGTGGCGCTGGCCGTCGACGCGGCGAAGCGCGATCCCGGCCGCCTGCGGCTGTCGCTGCAGACCCACAAATTCATCGGCGTGAGGTAATCGCATGACGTCAGGGAGCCGGCTATTTGCCGAGTACGGCGCGTATCATCAGGACCGCCGAAATCTGATCTGTCACGAGATCGGCATCCCGTTGATCGTCCTCGGCGTCATCGCGCTGCTGCGGCTCGTTTCGTTCGGGGGCTCGAACCTCAGCCTCGCCCTGATCGCCATCCTTGCGGCATCGGTGTATTACCTTGCGCTCGGGCGCGAGGTTCGCACGGCGGCCGGCATCGCCGTCGCCGGAATGATCGTGCTCTATCTGATCGCCGCGTACGTGTCGTGGCCATACGCGGTCGCGGTCTTCGTCGTGGGTTGGATCGTCCAGTTCATCGGCCACGCGTACGAAGGCAAGT
>JAXDMA010000258.1:0-3428 GCA_034666305.1 Vulcanimicrobiota bacterium | reverse complement strand
AAACGATCCTCGCGCTGGACCTCAACGACAAACCGCTCGACAACGACCACGGCGCGCCGGTCCGCCTGAAGATCCCGACGCAACTCGGCTACAAGAGCGCGAAGTGGGTGAGCCGCATCGAGCTGGTGGCAGACCTGAAACCGATCAACGGCGGAGCGGGCGGCTACTGGGAAGACCAGGGCTACGAATGGTACGCAGGCATCTAACTCAGCGGCAACCGCTTTTATCCAGTGACAAGCCCGCTTCGCCGTAGGTGCGTTTCGAGTAGCGTACGGCCGTCAGGCGGCAGCGCTGCAGCGCGAACGTCATCGTGTTGTTGTCCGGCTTGGGATCGACGATTCTGCCATTGCGAACGAGTCCGAACGCGGTCAGGCGCACCTCGGCCGTCGCGCCGCGTTCGCGCCACGTTCCGACTTCGCTCAGCGGATACACACCGGGGCCGACTGCCCGCGCGAGATCCGGGTAACTCGTCGTCAACGCCGCGCGACCGTCCTTGAGAAGGACCAGCGAGATCGCCTGGCGCCCATCCGCGCCCGGTCGCAGCGTCGTGTACGTTCCGAGGTAGCGCGACGCTGCGTGAGCGGCGGTCATCGTCGCGAGCAGCGTGCCGAGCGCGAACACGGCGGCGAGGAAGCGCGGGTGCATCATCGGGTATCCGCCGCTGAACGCAAGCGTCCTTTCAGCCCGCGTTCGCACCCGCGGGCGAACGCGATGAGCGAAGTGCGAGCCACATGCCTGCGATCACGAGCGCCGCTCCCGCGAGCTCCTTGAATCCGAACGCCTCGCCCCCCAGAAGTGCGCCGGCGGCGACGGCGATCACGGGCATCACCAGCGTAGACAGCCCAACCACCCACGTGTCGAGACGCTGCAGCAGCCAATGGTTGAGATAGAATGCCACGCCGCTGCCGAGCACCGCGAGATACAGGATCGCGCCGACCGATGACGGCGACGCGCCGCGGACCCAGTCGGGATGCTCGAATAGCGCGCCGGCAACGGTCATCGTCACACCGGCGATGAGCATCGCCGGCGGCAGCGTCAGAAACGGATCGCACGCGGCGAACTTCTTGAGCTCGACGGTCGCATAGGCGGAGATGGCCGCTGCACCGAGGATCGCGAGCACGTACGGCAACGAGCCGTGCATGTCCGAACCGAGCGAGATCAGCGCGACGCCGGCGAGCGCAAGCAGCGCGCCCGCGACCGTCGTGACGCCCACGCGCTCGCCGAGCCGAAGCGCGCCGATCGCGAACACGAAAAACGGAAGCGTCCCGAACAGCACGGCGACGAGCCCCGACGCGAGCCCGGTCTCAGCGTAATACGTCAACGCATAGTTGCCGCCGAACAACGTCGCGGCGAGCACGACGATCGTCCGCCACGGCGGCGCCGTGCCGCGCGGCCCCGGCACGAAGGGCGACAAACCCCAGAGAAACACCGCCGCGACCACGAACCGCACGCCCGCGCCCGTGAGCGGAGGCAAGCCGCGCAAACCGATCTTGATCGCCAGCCAGGTCGTCCCCCAAATCACACAGATCGCCGCATAAGCGAGCACCGTTCGAACCGCCACGAAGCAACACGACCGAGAAAACGGGCGGGCGGTTCCGCCGTCGAAGGCCGGACGATGGATGACACCTTCGAACGATCGGTCAGGCGCGAGTTGCGCGTTCTGCGCGTCTACGCCGCCGCGGCGACCGCCGTCGCGGCGTTGGCGCTCCTGGGCGCGGCCGCCGCGGTGCACAGCGCATCCTTCGATGTGCTCACCGTGCATCGCATCAACGTCGTCGACGCGAACGGCACTCTGCGCCTCGCGATCTTCAACAAAAATACCGAGCCTGACCCGATCATCGCCGGAAAGCGGGTCAAGGGTCGAAAAGGGCCGCTGAAAGCAGGCCTCCTGTTCTACAACGACCGCGGCGACGAGCAAGGCGGCATCGGGTACAGCGGCGACATGGTGAACGGGCGGGTGCAGCAAAGCGGCCTGATCTCGTTCGATCCGTGGCAGCAGAACGACAACATGGATCTGTACTTCTCGCAGGACGGCAACGGGGTGGTAGAGGCGCTCGAGTTCTCGCAGACCGACCCGCGCCCGCTGACGTATTTCATCCCGCGCTACGAGCAGGCGATGAAACGTCCGGCAGGCCCGCAACGCGATGCGGCGATCAAACAGTTGCGTGCCGGCGGCCTCGCGCAACGTAGCCGTCTCTTCGCGGGCGTCGGTGGCGACGACCGATCGAAGATCGTCCTCTCCGACCGCAAAGGGCGCGCGCGCATGCGGATGCAGGTGACGCCTGACGGCGTCGCGAGCTTGCAAGTCCTCGACGAGAACGGTAACGTGACGTCGACGTTCCCGTCGTCGGGTCCGGACCGCCGACGCCCGCTACGGGCGGTGCGAACGCGCGGTTAGCGCCGCTGATGCCCGAATATGATGCTACATCCTGAACACGCCGAACGTCGTCGGCTTCGGGCACGTGTAGCGCGCGGCGGCGAGGCCGATCGCGAGCACGCGGCGCGTGTCGAGCGGGTCGATGATGCCGTCGTCCCAGATGCGCGCGGTCGAGTAGTACGGGTTGCCTTCGGTTTCGTACTTGTCGAGGATCGGCTTCTTGAACGCCGCCTGCTGCTCGTCGTCCAGCGCGGGCTTGTGCTTTTCGGCGTCCGCGTTCATGCGCACCGTCAACAGCGTCGACGACGCCTGCGCGCCGCCCATCACGCTGATGCGCGCGTTCGGCCACATCCACAGCTGCCGCGGCGAGTACGCGCGCCCGCACATGCCGTAGTTGCCTGCGCCGAAGCTGCCGCCGATGACGATGGTGAACTTGGGCACCTCCGCGCACGCGACGGCGGTCACGAGCTTCGCCCCGTCTTTGGCGATGCCGCGGTTCTCGTATTCTTTGCCGATCATGAAGCCCGTGATGTTCTGCAAGAACACGAGCGGAATGCCGCGCTGGCAGCACAGCTCGATGAAGTGCGCCCCCTTGAGCGCCGACTCGCTGAACAGAATGCCGTTGTTCGCGAGGATCCCCACCGGATGGCCGTCGAGGTGCGCGAAGCCGCAGACCAGCGTGTTGCCGTAGCGCGCTTTGAACTCCGCGAAGTCCGAGCCGTCGACGATGCGCGCGATCACCTCGCGCACGTCGTACGACTGGCGCGCGTCGGAAGGGATGATGCCGTAGAGCTCGTTCGGATCGCGCGCCGGCGGCTGCGGCTCGCGCATCGGCCACGCATCGTACGGCTCGCGGTCGAGGTGGTCGACGACCTGGCGTACGATGCCGAGCGCGTGCTCGTCGTCGACCGCGTAGTGATCGGCGACGCCGCTGATGCGCGTGTGCACGTCCGCGCCGCCGAGCTCTTCGGCGGTGACGATCTCGCCGGTCGCGGCCTGCACCAGCGGCGGGCCGCCTAGGAAGATCGTGCCCTGGTCCTTGACGATCACG
>JAXDMA010000257.1:0-4210 GCA_034666305.1 Vulcanimicrobiota bacterium | reverse complement strand
AAGAATCCGTAACGCAACGGGTCGAACGCGTAGGTGAGCGCCGCGTCTTCAAGCTTCGCGACGCGCAGGGACGCGTCCGCACGCAGCGCGACCGGCGCATCGATGCCCGGCTGACCGCTCGTGGCGACGAGCCAGCGATTGCGGCGCTCGTCTTCGCCGAACGCGTGCTGCCCGTACGCCGGCGCCTCGCCGTAGCTGCGCGGCATCACCCACATCTGCACGAAGTGCACGTCGCGCTCTTTGGAGTGGTTGAACTCGCTGTGCCGCACGCCGGTGCCGGCGCTGATGTACTGGATGCCGCCCGGCGCGACGACGCCCTGATGCCCGAGCGAATCCTTGTGCTCCAGCTCGCCGCGCAGGACGTACGTGACGATCTCCATGTCGCGGTGCGGGTGCGTGCCGAAGCCCTGTCCCGGCAGCACGGTATCGTCGTTCAAGACGCGCAGCGCGCCCCAATTCAGATTCGACGGATCTTGGTAGTCGCCGAAGCTGAACGAGTGGTGCGTCTTGAGCCAGCCGAAGTCGAAAAATGCGCGGTCCGACGAACGCTGGATCGCGAAGACGGGCGCGGTTTGGGTAGTCATCGTGACCTCCGAATCCGGTGCCCTGCCGCGAAGGTTCCAGCCGGTCCTTCTCCGGCTGGACAGTCCGATGGCACAACCTTGGCATTCCGCCACCCCAGGGCGGGAAGGCTGCCACCGAAACGCCTTGGAAATTCCCGCCATGGACGCAGCGAAGGGCAGGACGCTCTGGAGCCACGGCTCGGTCCGCGGCCTGCTGCGCGGGCTGCGCCGCCCGGTCCAGCTGGAACGCGACGAGATCGCTCGCGAGCTGCGCGCGGCACTGCGAGCGCTGACCGCGCGCGAAGCCGTGCTGACGCTGGTCGAACGCGCCCTGCGGCACGAGCACGCGTTCTGCGCCGCGATCGTGCAGCGCTGCGACGTGGACGGGGGGACGACCCTCGCGGTCGCCTCGGAGCTGCACCTCTCAGCGCGGCAATTCTTTCGGTACCGCGCCCACGCGATCGAAGCGATCGCCGGCGAACTCGAGTCGCTGCTCACGCGCGCGGTGCGCACGTCGAGCGAGGCGGCGGCGCGCACCGTCGCGCTGGGCCGGCTGCTGCTGGCCCGCGGCGCGCCGTCGGACGTCACGAGCGCGATCCGGCACTTCGAGCGCGCGCGTTCGATCGACCCGATGAGCGTCGAAGCGTATGCCGGTCTCGCCGTCGGCTGGCTGCATCTCTCGCGCGAGCTCATCGCGACGCCGGTGCACGCGCATGCGAAGGCGCGCGCGTTGACGCGGCGCGCCCTCGCGCTCGACCAGCGCTCGGTGGCGGCGCACTCCGCCTGCGCGCGCGTCGCCATCGACGCCGGACTCGGGCGCGACGTCGCCGCGCACCACGCGGCGATCGCACTCAGCCTCGACCCGTTCGACGCGCGCGCGCACATCGCGAGCTTCAACGTGTCACTCGCCGACGGCGACCTGGTCGCGGCCGAGCGCAGCGCCTTCGAAGCGGTTGCGCTCGATCCGACGTCGTTCTCGTATGCCGTGTGCGTCATGGCGACCGCGTTTTTCCGTCGCGCGTACCCCGACGCGGTCGCGCAGGCACGCGAGTTGCTCGCGATCGAGCCGCGCTCGCGCGTGACGCGCATCTACCTCGCCGACGCCCTGTCGGCCAGCGGGCGTCCCGCCGAGACGCTCGAGCTCGTGCAGCCGGCCGACCGGCTCGGCGACGATCCGTACGAGCTCGCCTCGGGAGCCTGGGCGCGGGCCTGCGTCGGCGATCGCAAGGGCGCGCAGCGGACCCTCGAGCGCATGATAAAAATCTCGCACAGAAATCCGATCTCGGGATATCTCCTCGCATACGGCCGCATCGCATCGGGTGACCCGGAGGCCGCAATGGGCGATCTCGAAGAAGCCGTCGCGAGCGATCCCGGCTGGCTCACGATGATCGAGAACGATCCCGTGTTCACCGAGCTCTACGACGAGCGCCGGTTCCGCAATCTGATCGCACGCCGCCCGAAAGCTACGTCGACAGCGTGATCTCGCCCGTCGTGTTGAGGCGGCCGAGCAGCAAGTGATAGTATAGCATTCCCTGTTGCGGTGACAGCATGGCAATGATCGGCTCCGCGCGTACGTTCGGGTCGCCGGAGAGTTTGCGCAGGCCCGCTTCGGCGCCCGAGTCGTTCATCGGAAAGATGTCGAGGCGGCCGAAGCCGCGCAACGCGACGACCGCGCCGGTCCACGGACCGATTCCTTTGTGCGTGACGAGCGCCGCGATCAAGTCCGGCGTGCTCAGCGGCTCGAGCGCGGATTCATCCAGCTCGCCCGATTCGATTGCCGCGCCGACCGCTTTGAGCGCGTTGATCTTGTTCACCGACAGCCCCACCGCGCGCAGCTCGGCCGGATCGGCCTCAAGCAGCGTGCGCGGTTGCGGAAACGCGTGCAGCCGCACGCCGTGCGTTTCCACCGGGACTGCGTACCGTTCGATCGTGCGGCGCAGGATCGCGCCCGCGGCGTGGATCGACACCTGCTGGTAGACGACGGCGTTGCAGATCGTCTCCCACAGCGACGGATAACGCGGCGGCTTCACACCGCGCGCGGCGACGGCGATGCGGTCGAGCCACGGCACGCTCGCGGCGCCGGCGTAGAACGCGGACAGATCCACGTCGGTGCCGAGCGCGCGGCGCGCGAGCGCGGCGGGATCGAACGCGTCGGCATCCGGGCCGTCGAGGCGCACGGCGAGCGCGTCGGGCGCGACCTGCTCCACACTGATCAGCGTCGGCGACAGCGGATCGCCGAGCATGCGGCGATACGTCTGTCCGTCGAACACGTCGACGACGTTCGTTGACAGACGCCGCAGGACGACCGCGGTGAGGTCGAGCCGGTACGGCGGGCTGACGGGGACCACGGCCTCGTGGGTGGGATTCACCTTCACCTACCATCCCCGCGTTCGAACCGTTTGCGCGACGGATCGCGGTACGCGCGCATCCTGCGCACGTACCGCAGCGTCGCGGGGCTGAGCGCAGCCAGCTAACCTAGGGCGACTTTTTGCAGGCGACCTTGAAGTTCGGCTTGGTGCCGGTCATCGTCGGATAACCGGTATAGGTGAAGTCATTCTCGTCGGTGCGGACGACGACGCCGTGGCCGAGTTTTCCGTCGTTGGTGGCGATGTCCGTCCACCGTTCGGTGCTGCCCGTCCAGGGTTTTGCGACCGAGACGCCCCAGGCGGAGCTGGTGTCGAGCGCCGCCGAGACGAAGCGGCCTTTCTTCGCGTCGTACGTCGTCGCGGAGCTGACCGCGAACGGATTCTTCATCTTTCCTTGGGGCGGTACGTCGACCCATTGCCGCATCACACCGGCATCGAGCGTATAGGTCACCGTCGCTTTCTGCGACGGAGGCCCGACGGGCCCGCCGTTGCACGACCATGTGCCGACGTAATACTGCATCGCCGCCATCCCCGTCGCGGGTTGCGCGCCGGCCGGCGCCGCAAACGCGACGGCGAACGCGCATAGGGCTAGAGCTCTTTTCAAAGGAGCCTCCTTTCCAGACGCCCGATACTTGGCTACTGGCCTAGCGTTACCTCGCCTGCCGCGTGCAGCGGGCGGACGGGGACGACCGATTCGCGGACGGAACGCCCCCCGCGTGTACCTCGCGACGTACGCACGCTACTGGCGCATCAACCTGCTCACCATGCTGGAGTACCGGGCGAACTTCATCATGTGGGCGGGCTTCACGGTGACCTACCACGCAACCGCAATCCTCGCGCTGTGGGTGACGTTGCGGAATTTCCCGTCAATCAACGGCTGGGATTTCAAGCAGACGGCGTTCATGTACGGGCTGTGGATGCTCGGCCACGGCCTGCACAACAGTTTCTTGTTCACCGTGGGCAGCGTGCCCGAGTTCGTGCGCGAGGGACGCTTTGACCGCTTCCTCGTGCGGCCGCTCGACCCGCTGTTCCAGGCGCTCACGGTGCCGCAGCAGATCTTTCCCGACGAGCTGATCCTCGCGATCATATACTTCTGCGTCGTGACGGCCTTTGCCGGCGTGCACGTCGACTGGATCCTGATCTGCTACGTGCCGTTCGTCGCGATCGGCGGCGCGCTGATCGACTTCGGGATCAACCTCGCGATCGCGACGGCGTCGTTCTGGTTCACGCGCATCGACTCGCTGCGCTGGGTGTTCATGTCGCTCGAACAGGAGTTCTCGC
>JAXDMA010000256.1:0-4591 GCA_034666305.1 Vulcanimicrobiota bacterium | reverse complement strand
GGCTGTAATCTCAGCTGCGCGTTCTGCGACACCGACTACGCGCTCAAGTTCATCGCATCGGTCGGCGACGTCGTCGCCCGCGTGCGCGCCGAGGGCGGCGCGTGCCCGATGGTCATCCTCACCGGCGGCGAGCCGCTTGCGCAGCGCGAGACGCGCGCGCTCATCGACGCGCTGCGCGCGGACGGACGGCGGGTGCACATCGAGTCCAACGGCACGCTGCCGACCGAGCTGCCCGACGACGTGTGGCTCACGGTGTCGCCGAAGGAACGCCTCGCCCCGGCCATGGCGCGGCGCGCGAACGAGGCCAAGCTGATCGTCGACGGCCGCGTGCCGGAGGAATGGATCGCGCACTTCCCGGCGGCGACGCCGCTGTTCTTGCAGCCGGAAGGCAACAAGGCGTCGAACGTGGCGCTGGCCGTCGACGCGGCGAAGCGCGATCCCGGCCGGCTGCGGCTGTCGCTGCAGACCCACAAATTCATCGGCGTGAGGTAAGTCCATGACGTCAGGGACCCGGCTCTTTGACGAGTACGGCGGTTATCATCGCGACCGGCGCAATCTGGTCTGTCACGAGATCGGCATTCCGCTGATCGTCCTCGGCATCATCGCTTTGCTGCGCGCCGTCACGTTCGGGGGCTCGAACTTCAGCCTTGCCGCGATCGCCATCGTGGCGACGTCGGTGTATTATCTTTCGCTTGGCCGCGAAGTACGCTCCGCGGCGGGTGTCGCCATCGCCGGAATGATCGTGTTCTACTTCATCGCCGCGTACTTGTCGTGGCCGTACGCCGCCGGCGCGTTCGTCGCCGGCTGGATCTTCCAATTCATCGGTCATGCGTACGAAGGCAAGTCGCCCGCGTTTCTCACCAACCTGCTTCATCTGCTCGTCGGCCCGCTCTGGGTCGCGAGCCATCTGGTGCCCACGTCAGCATCCTCGTCGTCTGCGCGGTAGCGCAGGAGCTCGCCGCGCTGCCCGCGCGTGACGGCGTCGACGTCGTCGCGACCGGTGTCGGTCCCGTGGAAGCGGCGTTCGCGACCGCGCGCGCGTTAGCGGCGCGTCAGTACGACGCCGTCATTAACGCCGGAATCGCGGGCGGTTTTCGCGACCGCTGCACCGTCGGCGACGTCGTCGTGTGCTCGCGCGAAGACTTCGCCGACCTCGGGCTCGAGGACGGCAGCGCGTTCCCGCTGCCGGGCGGGCTCGAGCTCGTGCGCCACGTCGAGGCCGATCCCGCGCTGCTGCGACCGTTTCTCGCCGGGACCATCCCGGTGATCGTCGGCCGCGGAGTGACGTCGGCGACGGTGACCAGCACGACCTCTCGGGCGCTCGCACTGGCGTACCGCTTTCGCTGTGACGTCGAGTCGATGGAGGGCTTTGCCGTGCTGCGCGCCGCGCACGCCGCAGGCGTTCCGGCGATCGAGATACGCGGCGTGTCGAACCTCGTCGGCGAGCGCGCTTCGAACGAGTGGAACTTTCAAGCCGGCGCCGACGCGGCGGCCGCAACGACGGACGCATTGCTGGACGTTCTCTTAGCGGAATGAAGCGCTACTCGCTCGCCTATTCACCCTGCCCGAACGACACGTACATTTTCGCGGCGCTCACCAACGGGCTGCTCGACGGCGCGCCGCTCGTGGACGTGGTGCTCGACGACGTCGAAGCGCTGAACCGCGCGGCGGGCGCCGGACGGTACGAGCTCACGAAAGTGAGCTACGGTGCGATCCCGTATCTGCTCGACAAGTACCGCATCTTACGAGCGGGCGGCGCGCTCGGTCGCGGCTGCGGCCCGCTGGTGATCGCGCGGCCCGGCGTCGATGCCAAACCGCCGCTGCTCACGGATTTTGGCGACGACGCCGTGTTCGCGATCCCGGGCCGCCTCACCACGGCGTACGCGCTGCTGCGGCTCGCGCTGGGCCGCGAGCCGCGCACCGTGGAGCTGCGCTTCGATCGCATCGTCGATGCGGTGAAGAACGGCGACGTCGCGGCCGGGCTCATCATCCACGAGTCGCGATTTACGTACCAGAACGCTGGGCTCGTGCCGGCGATCGACCTGGGCGACTGGTGGGAGGCGACGACCGGCAACGCGATCCCGCTCGGCGCGATCCTGGTGCGGCGCGACGTCCCCGACGCGGATGCGCGCGCGATCGACGGCGCAATCCGGCGCAGCTTGCGCTTCGCGCGCGAGCGCGAGGGCGACATCATCGACTACGTTCGCGCGCACGCGTTCGAGATGAACGACGACGTGATGCGCGCGCACATCGGGCTCTACGTCAACGAGTACAGCGACGACGTCGGGGAAACCGGTATCACCGCCGTCGAGGACCTCTTCGCGCGCGCCGCGCAGGCGCAGCTCATCCCCGCCGGCACCCACCCGGAGTTTATTTAGCATGCAGCGCCGTTCGTTTCTCGCCGCTACCGCCGCGGCGCTCGCCGTGCCTGTCGCCGCGCGCGCGACAGAGCCCGTCGTGCGCCCGCGCATCGTCTCGGAGAAGCCGCAGATCTCGTTAGGCGACGACGTGTTCGTGCGCGACGCGTGGCGCGATCTGCGCGGGCGCACGATCGGGATCGTCACGAACCCCAGCGGCGTGCTGTCGACGGGCGAGCCGCTCGCCGACGCAGTCCACCGCAACGGTCAGATCGCCGTGAAAGCGCTGTTCGGCCCAGAGCACGGCATCCGCGGAACGGTACTCGCCGGCGAGACGGTCGGCTCGTCGACGGACGAGAAGACCGGGTTGCCGGTGTACAGCCTCTACGGCAAGACGCGCCATCCGTCGAAAGAGATGCTCGACGGCATCGACGTGCTGCTGTTCGACATCCAAGACGTCGGCGCGCGCCCGTACACCTACGTCTCGACGATGGCGTACGTGATGGAGTCCGCCGCGCAGTACGGCAAGGAAGTGTGGGTGCTCGACCGCCCCAACCCGATCGGCGGCGTGCTGCTCGACGGGCCGGTGCTCGATCCGAAATTCAAGTCGTTCATCGGGCTCTACCCGATCCCCGAGCGGCACGGCATGACGGTGGGCGAGCTCGCGCGCATGTACAACGACCACTTCGCGATCGGCTGCAAGCTGCGCGTGATCCCGATGCAAGGGTGGTCGCGCGAGATGCTGTGGTCGGACACGCCGCTGAAATGGGTGCCGACGTCGCCGAACATGCCGTACGCGCGCACGACGCTGGTCTACCTCGCGACGGGGCTCGTCGACGAAGCGGGCGTGAACAACGGCATCGGCACCACGCGCCCGTTCGAGTACGCCGGCGGCTTTTCATTCGATCCTGCGGCGTTTCGCGACACGCTCGCCGCGCGCAAAATCCCCGGCGTGGAGTTCGAACCGGCGGACTGGTCGCCCGCGAAAGGCTTCTGGGCCGGCAAGACGCTGCACGGCGTGTCGATCAACGTCACCGACCCGCACGCGTTCCCGAACGTGCGCACCGCGATCGAGATCCTCGCCGCGGCGCGCGCGCAAGGCAAGTATCACGTTGCGCACGAGCAGATCATGGACCGCGACTGGGGCACCGACGCGGTGCGGCTCGCGCTCGACGCGGGCACGTCCCCCGAGGCGATCGTCGCGTCCTGGCAACCGGGATTGCACGCGTTCAGGACGCTGCGGTCGAAGTACTTGTTATACTAATGTCACCCTGAGCTTGTCGAAGGGTGCGCCAGGATCGTGGCGCATGCTTCGACAGGCTCAGCATGACACTACGAAACCCTACTCGCCGCGCAGCGCGGCGCGTTCGCGCAGTTGGCGGATTTGCCAGACGTGGATGAAGCGCTGGATCTCTTCCGTGGTTTGCTCCCCCATGTCGACGAATTGCAAGCCGTAGGCTAGCTTGCGCCTGCGCACGCGCAGAAACGCGTTGATGACTTTTGCGCGCACCGTCATCTCGGCGAACGGCTCGGGCGGGACCATGATCTTCTTGGGCACGCGTCCGCGGCTCGTCGTCTCGACGATCTCTTTCTCGACGTGCACGTCGTGCACCAAATGGTTGGGAAGCGTGAAGCGCAGATCGACCAACGTATCCTCGCCCAAATCCTCGTCGCCGATCAGGCGCAGGCTGGCAGCGGAGAGGTCGGTGGCGACCGCGGTGCGCGCGCCGGGGCGCCCTTCAATGACGTACACCACGGCAAACTCGACGGGCGCGCGATAGGCTTGCCGCTGCTCGTCGGAGACCTTCACCCGCACCAGCGGCTTGCGCCGGCCGGCCTTGCGCCTCGTCCATTTCTTCCAGAAGAACACCGAGCAAGCGCATTCCCAGGAACTCTTCCGCCGCCCTCCGTAGCGCACGGGATCATGGCCCTGTCTCCGTTCGCCGCGCGTCTTCACGACGCGCTGGGCCCGGACGTCGTCCGCAGCGCGCCGGAGGACTTAGCCGTGTACGCCTTTGACGCGTACTCCGAGGACCGGTTGCCGTCCGCGGCGATCGTGCCGCGCGACGCGCGCGAGATCGCGATCGCAGTGCGCATCGCGCGCGACTGCGATGAACCCATCGTACCGCGCGGCGCGGGAACCGGCCTGTGCGGCGGTTCCGTCCCGACGCGGGGCGGACTCATCGTGTCGTTCGCGCGGATGAACCGGCTCGTCGAGCTCGACGTGCGCAACC
>JAXDMA010000255.1:0-3851 GCA_034666305.1 Vulcanimicrobiota bacterium | reverse complement strand
GATCCAATCCCCGGAGCAAAACCGAAAGAGCGACCGCGTGCACTCGACGAATTGCGGATCGAAGTCGATGCGGTGCACCGCCCCGTACGCCTGCGCGATCTGCTCCGTGCGGTCGCTGCTCCTCGAGTCCAGGATCACGACGATATCGTCGACGAGAACGGAAAGCCGCTCCAAGAGCGCGCCGATCCGGCCGTCGGAATCTCGCGTGCGGACGGCGCCCGTCACGACCGGCGCATGCATCACGGACTCTTCGCGCCATGTCACGCGGGCTCCGCCGCGCCGTCGAAGATGGGCGGCGCAGCGAGCGCGAGAATGGAAGGCGAGCGTAACATCGTGGCCCGCGTCTGCGGTGGAAGGAGTTTGAATGACGGGCCGCGTTCCGTTCAACCGCCCAGTCCTCATGGGCTCCGAGCTGGAGTACATGGCCGACGCCGTCGGCCGCATGCACATCTCCGGCGACGGGTTCTATACGAACGAGTGCAATCGGTTGCTCGAGGCTGCGACCGGCGGTCAAACGTCCCTGCTGACGACCTCGTGCACCCACGCGCTCGAGATGACGGCCTTGCTCCTTGACGTAGGCCCCGGCGACGAGATCATCATGCCGTCGTTCACCTTCGTCTCCTGCGCCAACGCGTTCGTCCTCCGCGGCGCGCGTCCGGTTTTCGTGGACGTCCGGCCCGATACGCTGAATATCGATGAACTGTTGCTTGAAGCGGCGATCACCCCACGCACGCGCGCGATCGTCCTCGTCCACTACGCCGGCGTGGCTTGTGAGATGGACGCGATCCTCGACCTCGCGGCGAGGAACGGCATAGCGATCGTCGAGGACAACGCGCACGGACTGTTCGGAGCGTACGATGGCCGCCCCCTCGGCTCGTTCGGCCTTTTTGCTACGCAAAGCTTCCACGAGACCAAGAACGTCGTGTGCGGAGAAGGCGGAGCGCTGATCGTCAACGACCCGCGCTACGTCGAGCGAGCGGAGATCGTGCGTGAAAAAGGGACCTACCGCAGCGGCTTTTTCCGCGGACTCGTCGATCACTACACCTGGGTTGGCCAGGGGTCGTCATATCTGCTGAGCGATCTTCTCGCCGCGTTCCTGTACGCGCAGCTCCAGGGCGCAAACGAGATCCAGCGCCGGCGCCGTTCGATCTGGGACCGCTATCACGCCGAGCTCGCCGAGTGGAGCGCGCGCTACGGCGTTTCGCAGCCGGTCGTTCCGGCGCGCTGCGACCAAGCCTATCATTTGTATTACCTGCTGCTGCCCACGGCGCAGGACCGCGACGGGCTCATCGCGTCCCTGCGGGAACGCGGCATCACCGCGACCTTTCACTACGTTCCGCTGCACGGCTCGGAGTACGGCCGGCAGCTCGGCTATCGGGCCGGCGCGTTCCCCGTGTCCGAACGCTCCAGCGAGCGGCTCGTACGTTTGCCGCTCTACAACGACATGACGCCGGAAGAGCAGGCTTGCGTCCTCGACGCCGTTTCGTCGTTTCGGCCGAGCGCGAGCCGAGTGCCCGCGTGAAGAGGGCGGTCATCTTCGGCGCAACCGACTTCGCCGAGGTGGCGAAGGTCTATCTCGACGCGGATAGCCCCTACACGGTCTGCGCGTTCACGGTCAACGAGCGCTTCATCGGCGACCGGACGACGCTCCTCGGCCTGCCGGTGGTGCCCTTCGAGCACCTCGTCGAGTCGCATCCGCCCGACGAGTACGAGATGTTCGTCGCGGTCGGCTTCAGCAAGGTCAACCGAACCCGAACCAGGCTCGTCGCGGAGGCGACGTCGGCCGGCTATCATCTGCTGACCTATGTGAGCAGCCGTGCGAGCCACGTCGGACACTTCACGATCGGTGCGAACTCGTTCGTGTTCGAGAACAACGTCATCCAGCCGTTCGTGAGCATCGGCGACAACACGATCGTGTGGAGCGGTAACGTGATCGGACACCATTCGGCGATCGGGAACAACTGCTTCGTCGCGAGCCAGGTCGTCATCTCCGGCCGCTGTCGGATCGGCGACGGTTCGCTCGTCGGTGTCGGGGCAACCGTCGGGCACGGCGTTACCGTCGCGCCCGAGAGCGTCATCGGCGCCGGTGCGCTCATCCTCCGCGACACCAAACCGCGCGGCATCTATCGGGTAAAGGGCGCCGAACCCGCGCGGGCCACGAGCGATCAGCTTCTGAAATGAAACGCATCGCCGTCACGCAGTCGAACTATCTGCCGTGGAAAGGGTATTTCGACACGATCGCGTCGGTCGACGAGGTCGTGCTGCTGGACCGCGTGCAGTATACCCGGAGAGACTGGCGCAATCGCAATCTGATCAAGACGCGGGCGGGCCTGCGCTGGATCACGGTGCCGGTTCGGTCGAAGGGGTGCTATCGGCAGGCGATCGACGAGACGATCGTCGATGGACATGCCTGGATCGCCCAGCACCTCGCGGCCGTGCGCCACGCGTACGCGCGCGCGGCGGCGTTCTCCGAGGAATTTCCGTGGCTGGAAGCGCTGCTCCGCTCTGCCCCGGGGAACACGATCTCCAGCCTCAACCGCGCGCTCATCGAAGGCGTGTGCGCGCGCCTCGGGATCGTCACGAAGATCCGTGACGCGCGCGAGTTCAACCTGCCTGACGATCGCAACGAGCGGCTTCTGGCGATCTGCGCGCAGGCGGGCGCGGCCGAGTACGTGTCGGGGCCGACGGCGAAAGCGTACCTTGACGCGGACCTCTTCGCACGACGCGGCGTGCGCATTCGCTGGAAGTCGTATGCGCGCTATCCGCCGTACAAGCAGCCCCATCCGCCCTTCGAGCATAGGGTCAGCATCGTCGACACGCTCATGTGCACGGGCAGCGCGGCCTGCCGAGTGATTCGCAGCGCGGCGGCATTCGAATGACGGATGAGCGCGAGATCCTCCGCCGCGTCAGCGAGTACTATACGCGCAAACTCGAGGAGTTCGGCGCGACCCCGCGCGGCGTCGACTGGAACTCGAGCGAGTCGCAGCAGGTGCGATTCACCCAGCTCTTGAGCGTGTGTGAGGGCGACGACTCGTTTCGCATCAACGACGTCGGTTGTGGATACGGCGCGCGGGTCGATCGTCTGGGCGCGCTGCCGGGATGCGCCGAATACACGGGGTACGACGTCGCGCCGGCGATGATCGAGGCGGCGCGCGGACGATACCGCGAGCGTGCCGGCGTTCGGTTCACGACCTCGGCCGAGGACGTCCCCGTCGCGCACTACTCCGTCGCGAGCGGGATCTTCGGCGTCAAGGGCGACGCCGGTGCGGAGACCTGGCTCGCGTACGTTCACCGTACGCTGGATTGGATCCGCGAACGCAGCGAGCGCGGCTTCGCATTCAACGCCCTCACCGCGTACAGCGATCCGAGCCGCATGCGGCCGGATCTGTTCTACGCCGATCCGCACGCGCTCTTCGAATGGTGCTACCGCCGTTACTCGCGCAGCGTCGCGCTGCTGCACGACTACGGAGTGTGGGAGTTCACGATTCGCGTGCGGCTCGAAGCTGCGGCTGACGGTTCGCTCCAGACGGTCGGGTGAACGGGACGGGCCGGTCGTGCCGACCGAAGCTTGCCGTTTGCAGCACGGGAGCGGCGCAGGCGAGCCCTGAAGGTGGGCGCATTCCATCCTTGGAGGCCGGCATGCGCTATCAGACGATCCCGCGCTGGACCTACGTCATGCTCTTCGTGATGGGGCTCGCCTTCGTGATCGGGGCCTTCGGCTTCATCCTGTTCGTGCCGGCGCCGACGGGCGCCATCGTCGGCGGGATCTGGCTCGTCGTTTTCGGCGGCATGATGTTCTTCTCGGCGCGCGCGCTGCGGGGCCGGGCCGACGACGACCGCATTCGGCGCCA
>JAXDMA010000254.1:0-3582 GCA_034666305.1 Vulcanimicrobiota bacterium | reverse complement strand
ACGTCGGCTTCGAAGTAGCGGTTGAACGTGTCGACCAACAGCACGACCTCGCCGTGCTTCGCGGCCGCCGCGCGCGCGGATGATGCGGCGCCGCGTCCGTCGCGAAACGGACGCGCGTGCCAGCGCGGCAGCGGGCGTTTCGCCGTGAAACCGGTCGCGCGCTCGAAGAGCCGCGCAACGCCGGGGATGCTGTCGCGCAAGTTAGCAAGCCGGCGCAGCGGTCCGGCGCGGTGCGCGGCGCGCGGCAGCGCCGCGACGACGCGGTCACCCAGCGGCGTACCGTGCTGCTTGCGGTAGTTGGCGAGGAATTCGATCTTCATGCGCGCCATGTCGACGCCCGTCGGGCACTCGCGGCGGCACGCTTTGCACGACACGCACAAATCGAGCGCGTCGTAGAGTTCTTGCGACGTCAGACCGTCCGGACCGAGCTGGCCGGTGAGCGCGAGGCGCAACCCGTTCGCGCGGCCGCGCGTGCTGTGGTGCTCGTCGTCGGTGACGCGATACGACGGGCACATCGCGCCGGGCTCGCTCTTGCGGCACGCGCCGTTGTTGTTGCACATCTCCACGGCGCCGGTGAACGAGCCGAACTCCGACCAGTCCAACTCCGTCTCGAGCGGGATCGGCGCGTACTTCGGGCCGTAGCGGAACAGCGTGCGGTCGTCCATGCGCGGCGCGTCGACGATCTTGCCGGGGTTGAGCGTGTTGCCGGGATCGAACGCCGACTTCACGTCGCGGAACGCCGCGACGATCCGCGAGCCGAACATCTCTTCGTGGAACTCCGAGCGCACGATTCCGTCGCCGTGCTCGCCGGAGTGCGCGCCGCCGTACTCGCGAACGATCGCGAACGCCTCTTCGGCGATCGCGCGCAGCTTGCCGACGTCCTCGTCGTGCTTCACGTTGAGCACCGGCCGCACGTGAAGACAGCCCACCGATGCGTGCGCGTAGAACGTTCCCGTGGTGCCGTACTTCGCGAAGATGCGGTTCAGCCGTTCGGTGTAGTCGGCAAGATGCTGCAGCGGCACCGCGCAGTCTTCGATGATCGAGATCGGCTTGGAATCCCCGCGCATCGACGTCATGATGTTGAGCCCCGCCGCGCGGACTTCCCACATCTCGCTTTGCTGCGCGGTATCCGTCAGCTTCACGACGGCGTTCGGAAAGCCGAGCGACGCCATCGCGTCGTCGAGCGCGTCGAGCCGCTCGGCGAGCGGCGCCGGATCGTCGCCGGTGAACTCCACGAGCAGCAGCGAACCGGGTTCGCCGCGCACGTACTTCTCCAGAATCGGCGCGAACGCGGCGATCTTGCGCGACAGCTCGATCATCGTGCGGTCGACCAATTCCACGGCGACGGGCTCCAGCGCGACGAGCGCTTCGGTGGAGCGCATCGCGTCGGCGAACGTGGGGAAGTGGCACACGCCCAGCGCCTTCGCGCGCGGCAGCGGCTGCAGCGCGAGGTCGATCTCGGTGAAGAACGCCAGCGTCCCTTCGGAGCCGACGAGCAGCTTGGCCATGTTGAAATCGCCCTGCGGGCGCACGGTGTGGATCGCGTAACCGCCGACGTTGCGCTGCACCTTGGGGATGCGCGCGTCGATCTCGCTCGCCTCGCGCGCCGCGATCGCGCGAACGCGCGCGACGAGATCACGATACCGCGCGGGCGTGACCGTGCCGTTCGCCGCCGCGGCGACCTCGCCGAAATATGCACGCGTTCCGTCGGCCAGCACCGCGTCGATGCCGGCGACGTTGTCGGCCATGATGCCGTAGCGGATCGAGCGCGCGCCGGAACTGTTGTTGGCCGTCATGCCGCCGATCGTGGCGCGGCTTGCCGTCGACGGATCGACCGGAAAGAATAATCCTTCCTTTTTGAGCGCGCGGTTGAGCTCGTCGAGCACGATGCCGGGCTGCACGCGCACCGTGCGCGCCGTGGTGTCGAGCGCGATGACGTCGCGCATGTACCGGCTGACGTCGACGATCAGCCCGTGATTCACGGTCTGGCCGCACTGCGACGTGCCGCCGCCGCGCGCGGTGACCGGCACGCCATGCTCCCGCGCGATGGCGATCGTCGCTTCCACGTCGGCGGCCGTACGCGGAACGACGACGCCCAGCGGCATGATCTGATAGATCGACGCATCCGTGGCGTACATGCCGCGCGACGCGCGGTCGAACCACACGTCACCGGTGATCTCCGCCCGAAGCCGCGCCTCGATCCGGCGCGCGAGAACGGGCTCGCGCGCCGGTGTCGTGGCGGCAGGCGTGGGCGCTGTGGCGCTCACTCAGACAGCGGCGAGCGAACGCGCGGCGGCGGCCGGGTTCGCGAGATATGCGAGCGCGGGCGATACGCCGTCACCGTGCGCAATGCCCTGGGCGTCGAGACCCATTTGCACGCCGCACAGCGTTCCGGCGAGCATCAGATCGTTGAACGAGCCGAGGTGCCCGATGCGAAACACGCGGTTTTTGAGCTTGCCGAGACCGGTGCCCAGCGACATGTCGAAGCGTTCGAGGATCGTCGCGCGAAGCGCGTCGGCATCGACGCCGTCCGGGAGGACGATCGCGGTCAGCGTGTTCGAGTACTCGCGCGGATCGAGCGCGAGGATCTCCAGGCCCCAGCCGCGCACCGCGCGCCGCGTCGCCTCACCGTGGCGAGCGTGCCGCGCGAACACCGCCGACAAGGTCTCTTCATGCAGCATGTGCAGCGCCTCGCGCAGCCCGTACAGCAAGTTCGTCGCGGGCGTGTAGGGGAAGAACCCTTCTCGGTTCGGCGGCAGCATCTCGTCCCAGGCCCAGTACGAGCGCGGCAGCTTCGCCGCGCGCGATGCCGCGAGCGCTTTTTCCGAGATCGCGTTGAACGCGAGACCGGGCGGCAGCATCAGCCCCTTCTGCGATCCGCCGACGGTCACGTCGACGCCCCATTCATCGTGCCGGTAGTCGATCGACGCCAGCGAGCTGATGGTGTCCACGAGGAACAGCGCGGGGTGCCGTGTGCCGTCGATCGCGGCGCGCACGTCGGCGACGCGGCTCGTCACGCCGGTCGACGTCTCGTTGTGGACCATCGCGACGGCCTTGATCGCGTGGGCGCTGTCGGCGGTGAGGCGCTCCGCGACGGCGGCGGGGTCCACCCCGTGCCGCCAGTCGCCGGGGATGATCTCGACGTGCAGGCCGAGCCGCGCCGCCAATTTGCTCCAGAGCACCGCGAACTGGCCCGTCTCCGCCATCAGCACGCGGTCGCCGGGCGAGAGCGTGTTCACCAGCGCCGCCTCCCACGCGCCGGTGCCCGACGCCGGGTACACGACCACCGGCTGGGTCGTCCCGAACACCGGGCGGATCAACTCCTGAACCTCGAGGGCCAGGGCGGCGAAGTCGGGGCCGCGGTGGTCGATCGTCGGACGATCGATCGCGCGCAGAACGCGATCGGGCACGTTCGTGGGGCCCGGGATTTGCAGAAAGTGGACGCCGCTTCGGAACTGGGGCACGAGATCGTCCTCCGACTCGTGGGATTCAGGGCCGTGCATATTGAATGCAAAACGCAAAACTCATGCTGATCTCCCGATTTTCGTTGCACGACGAAACCGTGGCGCGGCTGCGGGTCCT
>JAXDMA010000253.1:0-5046 GCA_034666305.1 Vulcanimicrobiota bacterium | reverse complement strand
GCAGCACGTTGCTGCCCAGCCGCAGATCGCGTTTGCGGTCCCAGCGCCGGTCGGTGTCGGTGTCGTTTTCGGGCAGCGCGAAGAGCGCGGGCTGCGGGTTGGCGGGCTCGCCGCACAGGATCGCGATCGACGCGTCGGACAGGCGCAGCATCGGCGTCTGCAGCGCGCGCAGCGTCCACACGTGGTGAAACGGATCGACCGCGACCCAGAGCAGCGCGAGCGCGTCGCGCACGCCGGCGCGTTCGAACAGCGCGGGATCGCCGGCGAGCGCCACCGGCACGTCTCGCGCCGTGAGCGCATCCTCGTAGTCCGCGAGCGTGCGCAGCGTGCGATGCACGACGGCGATGCGCCCGGGCGGTGTGCCGCGGGCGACGAGCGCCGCGACGCGTTCGGCGACCTCGCGCACTTCGGCCGCGCGGTCGGCCGCGCGCAGCACGTGCACCGCGTCGCCCGGCGGAATCGGACGGACCGGGTCCGCGTCCACGACGGCGCGCATCACCGCGAGGATTTGCGGATGCAGCGTGCGCGGCGCCAGCGGGACGGTGGTGACGGCGCGGCCGAGAATGCGCTCCGGCCGTGCGCCCGCGAAGGTTTGCGTCGCCGCATCCGCGTTCCCGGCGACGGCGACGCCGTCCAGCGCGTCGCCGAAGAGTGCGCGCAGGAACCGCAACGCCGCGGCAGAGATGTCGTGCACGTCGTCGACGAACGCGACGCGCAGGCGCCGCCGCAGCGCGCGCGCGATGGCCGGATGATTTTCGAGCAGTCGCGTCGCCTCCGCGAGCGCGTCGCTGGCCGTGAGACAGCCGCGCCTGACGAGTTCGTCGACGTAGGCGCGGTACAGCCGCGCGAGGATCTTGGCGAGATCGAGCTCGCGCTTGCGCTGGCGATCGAGTTCCGACGCGCCGACCGCGAGCGAGGCGCGGTGCTCGTCTTTGGTCGCCGAGAGCAGCGCGGGCGACGTCAGGTTGGGCGGGTTGGCGTAGAACGTCGTCGCGCCGCGCATCGCGACGGCCAGGAACGCGTCGACGTCGATCCCGCTGTCGCGCAGCTTGCGGATCAGCCGCAGCGCGGCGCCCGCAAAACGCGCGGGCGTGCGCAACCCCGCGATCTCCGGATCGACGTCGGCGCCGAGCCAGTCGCTCCATTCGGCGGAAAACAGCGGTGCGGCGGCGCGTTCGAAGATCTCCTCGGCATCGAGCGGGTCGATCGCTTCGAGATCGAGCGCGAGGCCCGTGTCGAGCGGGTGCGCGCGCAGCAGCTCGAATGCGAGCGCATCGAGGGTCGCGCCGCGCACCGCGATGCCCGTCGCCTCCGTCATGCGCGCGGCCAGCTCGCGCGCGCCGTCGTCGCGCGCGGCGGTGACGATCGTCGCCTCGGCGAGAGCGGGATCGGCGGCGACGAGCGCGGCGAAACGGCGCACGAGCGCGTCGGTCTTCCCGCTCGTCGGCGGCCCCGTGAACGCGAGCAGGCCGTGCTCCGCCGGCAGCGCGAGCGCGCGTTCGAGCGCGAGCACCGTGACCTGGGGCTTCATCGGCCGAAGCGCTCCTCGAGCGCGAGCGGACGTTCTCGGCACGCGGGCGCGTAGGCGCAATAGCGGCATGCGTCGGGATCGTCGGTCGCGGGGAAGTCCGCTAGCGTGCCGCCGGCGAGGCGTGAGGCGAGCTCGATCATGCGTTCGCGCGCCCGCTCCAGTTCCGCGACGGCGATCTCGCCGGTCGCACCATGGCTGCGCGGTGCGCGCGAAGTCGTCACGACTTCCAGCTCCACCGGCGCGACGTCGAGCAGCGCATCCTTGAGCGGGATCAGCGCGAGCCGCGACACGACGTCCCCCGCGGCGGTGCGGGCCCAGTAATAGAACGGCAGCTGGAATTCGCGAAACGCGCGCACGTCTTCCAAATATTCGTCGGCGCTCGTCGCGATCGAGCCCGTCTTGTAGTCGACCACAGTCACCGTGCCGCTGCGTTCGTCGCGATCGAGGCGGTCGATGTAGCCGATGAACCGGTGGCCGCCCAGCTCCACGTCGGCCTGCGTCTCGCAGCCGATCACCTCGAACGGCGCGCGGCGCGCGCGTTCGAGCAGCCACGACAGATACTTCTTGGCGGTGCGCCGCGCGCGGCGCTTTTGCAGCTCGAACTCGACGGGCGCATCGAACCGCGTGCGGTGGCGGTCGAACGCCGTCACGACGCAATAGTCGAGCGCCGCGGCGAGCGCGGCGCCTTCACCGTCGGAAAACCGCGTGTGGGTCGCGTGAAAATCTTCCAGCGCAGCGTGGAACGCGATCCCGTAGAACGAGGCCGACGAGCCGCGATCTTCCACCGCCGCGCAGGCGTAGCGGAACCACCACTTGCGCGCGCACTCGGCATACGTATTGAGCGACGACGCGCTGAACGACAGCTTACGGATCGCAACCGGGACGGGCGGTTCATCGGCCACCGGCGCCGCCGGCGCGATCGCGTCGAGCGCGCGGGTGCGGCGCGGCGCGCCGCCGAGCTCCGCCTCGATCTCCGCGATGACGTCGCGCGCCTCCCACGGTTCGGCGAAGGCACGCGCCGCATCGAAGTCGTGCGCGACGCGTTCGAGTGCCGTGCGCGTCGGCGGGTCATCGAGCGGAAACGCGCCGAAAATCGCCGCGAGGACCGTGGTGGCCGACGCATCGGGCGTTTTGTACGCCGCGGTGACGGTTGCCAGCCCGTGCGCGAACCGGTTTGCATCCGCGACGGCGCCTTTGCCGATCGTCTCGAGCAGGTCGTCGCGTTCGCCTGCGCTCGCGAGCAGCGTGCGCGCGTCGTCCGGCCGCACACCGCTCTGCGGCGCAAGCAGCGCGTGGCGTGCGTCGGCGTCGCGCTGCGACCCCGCGTAGCGAAACAGCGCGAGGACGCCCTCGACCGCAGCCATGTCGAGCGGCGGCGGCGCCGGGCCGCCGAGGTCGACGACGTCGAGTGCGAGGCCCGCGTCGGCGGCGAGCCGCCGCCAGGCGAACGCGTCGTCGGGGTTGGCGAGGAGCACGGCATCCACGGCGAGCGCATCCGCGTCGAACTCCGGCCGCGCCGCGACGGCGTGGCGCAGCGCGCTGCGCACGTCCAAAACGTCGGCGAACGCGACCAGCGTGCGCACGTGCTGTGCGAGCATCTCGAACGGCGCCGGGACAGCGCCGCGGTCGAGCGCGTCGATGATCCTGCCCGCGAACGAGGGACTCGAGCGGACGTGCGGCGCGAGCGCGACGTCCTCGCGCGTCGCCGCGATCCGGCGCACGATCGCTCGCCGCTCCCCGTCGCCCATGACGCGGCGGCCGACCAGGCGCGTCAGGAACGCGGCCGGTGCGAGGGCGTCCCCCGCGGGCAAGCGGCGTTCGTCGACCAGGAGCACGCACATCAGTTCGGTCGCGGCGACGACGCGACCCGCGGAGGCGTCCACAGAAAGGTGCGGGTTTTGTGGACGGACGTGGAATCGGTGGATCGATGACCAGGCTGATCGTGGGAGTGTCCGGAGCGAGCGGCAGCATCTATGCCGTCGCCGCGCTGCGCGTCCTGCACGGTATCCCTGATGTCGAGACGCACCTCGTGCTCTCGCAGCAGGCGCGCCGGACGATCGAGCTCGAGACCGATACCACGGCCGGCGAGCTCGAAAGGCTGGCGACGGTAGTGCACCACGACGGCGACCTGGCGGCGCCGATCTCGTCGGGCTCGTTCAAGACCGACGGGATGCTCGTGATCCCGTGCTCGATCAAGAGCGCGTCGGCGATCGCCTACGGGTTCAACGACAACCTCCTGGCGCGCGCCGCCGACGTGTGCCTCAAAGAAAAGCGCCGGCTCGTGCTCGTCGTGCGCGAGACGCCGCTGCACCTCGGCCACTTGCGCACGCTGACGCAGCTCGCGGAACTCGGCGCCGTGGTCTTGCCGCCCGTGCCCGGCTGGTACGCGCGGCCGCAAACGGTCGACGACATCGTCGCGCACACGGTCGGCAAAGCGCTCGACCAGTTCGGGATCGACGCGAAGCTGTTCGCGCGCTGGGCGGGCCCGCGCTGAGGCGCATCGCGCTCGCGATCGTCGCCGCCGCGGTCCTCTCGATGCTCGCGCAGAACCGCAACGTGCGAGGCGTGTTCGCGTCCGGCGATTTCAACGCGTTCTACTGCGGCGCAACGCTCGTGCGCGAGCACACCGATCCGTACCGCGCGGCGCCGCTCGAAGCGTGCGAGCGCGCGCGCACGCTCGTCCCCGGCGTCGCGCCGCTCCCGGCCGGGATCAATCCGGCGCCGGTGCCCGGCTACGTCCTCGCGCTGCTCGTGCCGCTGTCGCTGCTGCCGTTCGACGTCGCCGCTGCCGTCTGGTACGCGCTGCTGACGGCGACGGTGATCGTTACGGTTGAGGTTCTGCGCGCGCTGACGGCGTTGCCGCGCGCCGCCGTCGCGGCGGCCGTACTGGGCACCGACATCGTCGCGAGCGTGGTGTATGGCCAACTCGCCCCGCTCGCGACGCTCGGGGTCGCGGTAGCCGCGCTGGCGCTGAGCCGGGACCGGCCGCGGCGCGCGGCGCTGGCCGCCGCGCTCGTGCTCCTGCAGCCGCAAGTCGCGATCGGGCCGGTCGCGTCGCTGCTCCTGTTTCTGCCGCGCACGCGCGTCGTTCTGGCCGGCGTGTGCGCCGTTCTCGCGCTGGTCTCGCTCGGCACGATCGGAGTCGCCGCAAATATCGAGTACGTCCGCTTCGTAATTTCTGCGCAGGCGCTCGCGGAAGTGCCGTTCGACGTCCAGTTCAGCCTCACGTGGCTGCTCGCATTTTTCGGCGCCGGCGACGTTGCCGCACTGCGAATCGCGTGGGTCGAATATGCTGGAATGCTCGCCGTGGGCGTGCTGCTCGGCGGACTGATCGCGAAACGGTTGAACCTGCGCGAAGCGCTCGTCGTCGTTCCGGCGGCGACCGCACTGCTCGGTGGAACCTACTTGCACGTGTTTCAGATCGCCGCCGCGATCCCGTGCGCGCTGGTGCTCGCCGCGCGCGTTCCCGCGGCGCGCGTACCCGCGTGGATCGCCGTTGCCCTGCTCGCCGTGCC
>JAXDMA010000252.1:0-6857 GCA_034666305.1 Vulcanimicrobiota bacterium | reverse complement strand
GGCCGGCCTTCGCGCTTGATGTAGCCGCCCGGGATCTTGCCCGCCGCGTACATCTTCTCTTCGTAGTCGCAGGTGAGGGGGAAGAAGTCGATTCCCTCACGCGGTTTTTCGGACGCCGTAGCGGCGCATAACACGACGATCTGGTCGCCGTAGCGGACGAGAGCGGACCCGTTGGCTTGCTTTGCAAGCTCCCCCGTCTCAATGACGAGCGTACGGCCACCGATCTCGAGCGAGACGGATTCTGGCACTGGTACTCCTAGATTTCAGTTCTGGTTGTTCGTTTGCTTTTTGTGTGAACGGGCTCGGGTTCGTCGCGGCGGCGCGATCCGCCTCGCGACCGCGATCGATGTAGACGCTCGCCGCCTAGCTTGACAAAGCAAGGCCGCGGAAGGCGAGGGCCGCTCGCCCGGCGCGTTGATCCCGCTCGCCATGGAAGAATCAAGTCCGGAACGGAATCGTCGCCAAGACGGCGAACGGCCGTGCGGGGTTGTACGCTAGTACGTTTGGCTAGTACGGCTGAGACTCGTGGAAACACCGCACGTCGTCGTCTACGACTCTGACCTCAACGTCGAGAGCATATCCGAGCGCATCGGAATGTTTTTCCGGCAGTGGCCCGACCTCTGGGACGGGGAAGCTGCCGACGTTCCCGCTACGGTGACGGAGTTCGTGCGCGGTTTGGCGGCGCGAAGCGAATCAGAGCGCGGCGTGCTGACGGCGCTGCTGCGACCCACCCTGATCGTGGACGTCGTGCAGACGCCGCACGCGGTCGGAGCGGCGGTCCTTGCCACGTTCGAGAAATTCGAAGTCCGCGATCCGGTCGGCGTCGCCGCGAAACGTTTCGAGCTCACCGCTCGCGAGCAGGACGTCGTAACGCTGCTGCTGATGGGGATGGGCGCGACCGAAGTCGCGCGCCGGCTCGGCCTCTCCGAGCTGACGGTGCACGACTACTACGCCCGCCTGCGCCGCAAAACCGGGGCGCGCACGCTGTCGGGGATGATCGCGACGCTGCTGGGCTGGAGCGACGCAGAACCGAGCTACGGGTCGTGAACGCCGAAGACGCGCGCTAACAGATCGCCGCGGCGTTTCGCGCCGGTCTTCGCGCAGATGCTGCGCACGTGGTTTTGGACGGTCGCCGGAACGATGGAGAGCGATTCGGCGATTTGACGATTCGACGCGCCGTCCACGATGAGCGCAAGCACGTCGATCTCCCGCGCACTGAGACCGAAACGGTCATATGCGTCGCGGAGAGGCCGGCGCGCTCCGCGCTGCTCGACGAACATCGCGTAGCGCATCGGATCGGGACCGTGCAGTCGCACGACCCGCACGCGATGGCGCACGCCGCGCGCCGTGATGTCGAGATGATCGAGCCCTTCGCTGACGATGCGGCGCGCCGCGTCCAGGAATTCCGCGGTTCCGACGGGCTCGCGGCCCGGATGGGCCATGCGAACGCGAAACTCAGCATCGAGAACAGCCACGTTCGGACGCGAGCGGCGCTCGACGATCGTGCTTCCCACACGGCTCAAGTCGATGGCACGCCGGACGCAGCCTCTTTCCGTCGCCCTTTATCATAGTTTTTCGGGATGACTCGTATTCGCGCGCGGTGCTAGGATATCGGCTCTGTGGTTTTTATCGGGGTGCACGCTCCGGGTGGGGAAAGAGCCTCGGCTATCCGGCCGAGGCTCTTTGTTGCGCCGTCATCGTAGAGCGAACACGAGCGCGACGATCGCGCTGCGTTTTGTGACCTTCATCTTGTTTCCGAACCCGTTTCATTCCACCAGCGCCGACATCAGCCGCACGAACGATACCGGCAGCGCCGACGCGATCATGAAATTCACCGCAAGCACGCATTATGACGTGTCAGTTCCGACAACGCACGGCACGATGCACGGGACACTCGCGACGGACGTAGCGGCCCCTGCGCCGAGCGAAGCGCGTAAAAAAAGCCCCGGCGTTTGCCGGGGCTCTCTTCGTTCTTGCGGTCGCCGGCTAGCGGCGCAGGCCGAGGTCTGCGATCAGCTTGCGGTACCGGTCCAGATCTTTGTTCTGGAGATAAGCGAGCAAGCGCCGGCGCTGGCCGACCTGCATGAGCAGGCCGCGGCGGCTGTGGTGGTCCTTCTTGTGGACCTTGAGATGCTCGGTGAGCTGGTTGATCGACGCCGTGAGGATGGCGATCTGGACATCGGCCGAGCCGGTGTCGTTGGGACCGCGACCGTATTTGGTCGACAGGTCCGACTTTTGGTCTTTAGTCAGGGGCACGGGGTACTTGGAGCTCCTTTCGACTCGCGCGTCCGCAGACTCCGTGGGTCCGCGACGGCGACCGACGGATCATACCAAATCGAGAGAATCGCGTCAAAGCGGGTACCTAGCACGGCGGATGCCGGACCCGTCGATGTATTTTCGCGTCCTTTCCGAAGCCGGGCGCCGGTTTGCCGAGTCGTTCGAGCTTCAGCACACGCTCGACGCGCTTGTCCAGCTGACCGTTCCCGAGCTGGCCGACGCGGTCGCCATCAACATCGTCGACGACGACGGCGTCACGCGCACCGCGGCGCTCGACGTGCACGACCCACAGCACCGTCCGCTGCTCGAGCAGCTGCGCGACGCGTACGTCGTCGACCGCGATGCGGACCGCGGTCCGCGCGTGTTCACCCACGACCCAGGCCTCCGCGAGCACGGTGCCGCGAGCTGGATCGCGCCCGACCGCTTGCCGGTGTTCGAAGAGCTGGGCTATCGCACGAGCCTCGTCGTCCCGCTGGTTTCGCACGGCGTCTTGCGCGGCGACCTCGTGTGTCACTGGTCGCACAAAACGCGTGAGTTCGACGCCGTCGCGCTGACCCTGTTCGAAGAGCTCGCGCGCCGCGCGGCGGTCGCGATCGAGAACGCGCACATGTACCGCCGCGAGAAGCGCATCGCGGACGAAGTGCAAAAGGCGCTGCTGCCGGCCGCGCTGCCCGAGGTCGCGGGCTACGCGTTCGACGCGGTGTATTCATCGAGCGAACGCGACGTGGAAGTGGGCGGCGACTGGTTCGATGCCTTCGTGCTCCCGGACGGGCGGGTGGTCGTCTCGATCGGCGACGTGTTCGGCCGAGGACTGCACGCCGCCGTCGTCATGTCGTCGATTCGGCACGGCTTGCGCGTCCTCGCGCTGCAGCAATCGCAGCCCGACTCGATGCTCGCGGTGATCGATGAAGCGCTCGCGCGCGATTATCCGGACGCGGCGGCCAGTGCGGTCGTCGGCGTACTCGATCCCGCGGCGCAGACGCTCACGTACGCGATCGCCGGGCACCACAGCCCGCTGCTGCGCACCGCGGACGGTGAGGTGATCGCGCTGCGCGGCGTGGGAGTGCCGCTCGGGGTTCGCGGTCTCATCAAACCGAACGTGCAGACCGTCGCATTGCCGCTCGGCGCGACGCTCGTGTTTTTCACCGACGGGCTGATCGAATCCGAGAAAGACATCACGCGCGGCGAGGAGCGGCTGCATGCGGCGTTGCGCAACGGCGTGCTCGCGCACGCCGCGCACCCGGCCGACGCGATCAAGCGGCACATGCTCACGCGCGGCGCGAACGACGACGTCGCGGTGCTGACGATCACCGTGCGGGAAGCGATCCCGCAGCGCCCGCAGGGCGTTCCGATGCCGGCGTGGGTGTTTCGCGCCGACGACGCACGCTCCGCCGAAGATGCGCGCGCAGGCTTCATCGCGTTCTTGCGCACGCGCGGCGTGCCCGATGCGAATTACGCCGCGGCGGAGCTGGTGTTTGGCGAGCTGATCGGCAACGTCGTGCGCCATGCGCCGGGGCCGATCACCGTCGAGGTCGACTGGAATGCGAAGGATCCGATCCTGCACGTCATCGATCGCGGGCCGGCGTATGGTGCGCGTGCGAAATTGCCCGACGACATGATGAGCGAGAGCGGTCGCGGATTATTTCTCATCTCGGTGCTCGGCGAGGATTTCTCCGTGACGGCCCTTCCCGGCTACGGCAATCACGCTCGAGTACGGTTGCGCATCGAGCGGCTCGAGAAGATCGCGTCACCATGCAAATAGTGCAGTTGGCGTAGCGCTCGCCGATCGTCTGAACCTCCATTCAGGGATCGTCCCGGTACGATGAAATCATACAGGCCGGACCAGGAAGTTCGCCGCTACGAACGAATGTACGGGAGCGTTCGATATAAGGGGTGCAAGAGAGATTAGAGCAGTACGCGTATGCGCGATCCGCAATCTAGCACACGGTTTGTGTCGCAATCGCTGACGGCGCTTCAATGAGCGCCGGGTTTTACACGTTCACCGTTCGTATCGACTGTGCGATTCGATCCCATTTTGACGGCGTGCCCACCGAGGCGCAACTCCTTGAGCTGGTGACCGAGATGGTGAACGACGGCATCGAAGAACATCTCGGCGCCGGTAAGAACATCGTCGTTGCGATCGCGGGCCGCGCGACGCCGGACTAGTCCGGTCGTACCTACGACGCCAAATTCTCAGGCGGCTCGTCGAGCCCGGCCTTGATCGTCTCGCGCAGCGTCGCGAGTTCGCTCGGCAGATTCGTCGTCTGCTGTTCCAACGCTTCGAGCGCCGTCAGCACGCGCCGCGCCGCTGCGCGGTCGAGCGGCACGTACAGCGTGCGCGCGAGCTCTACGTCGAGCCGTTCGATCGCGCGCTTGGCCATGTTGGCCTGACCGAACGAGTATGCATGATGGCTGGCATTTCCGAGGAGTTTGAGCTCGGACTCGAGCCAGTCGCGATAGTCTTTGAGCAAGACGTCCTCCTGTGGGCGCGGAACCGGATGCGCTGTGAGAGATGATGACGGCTTCGTGACGGTCGCGCGCGTCGCGGACGTCGCACCGGGTACGGCAACGGCCGTCGTCGTCGGGTCGCGCGAGATCGCGCTGTTCAACGTCGGCGGGACGTTCTATGCCCTCGACAACACGTGTCCCCACCAGGGCGGCCCGCTGGCCGAGGGCTGGATCGAAGGTACGCGCGTCACGTGCCCGTGGCACGCCTGGACGTTCGAGCTGACGGACGGCAGCATGACGCTGGGCGATTACGCGTCGGTCGACCCGTTCGACGTGCGCGTGCGCGGCGACGAGGTGCAAGTCAGCCGCACGCCGCGCCTGGGGCCCCCCTAGGTCAGGCGAGCGCGTCGCGCAGGCCGGCGATCGTGCGCGCGCCGCTTGCGAACACCGCAATGCGCAGGGCGGTCACGAGCTCGTCGATCAGCGCCGCGACGGCCGCGTCCGACTCGTCGGCGGCGCGCAGAAACGGCAGTGCGAGGCCCGCGAGATCGGCGCCGAGCGCGAGCGCCTTGGCGACGTGCACGCCGTCGCGAATCCCGCCGCTGGCGACGAGCGGCACGTTCGGCAATGCCGACCGCACCGCCGCCGTCGCGCGCGGCGTCGCGTAGCCCCAGTCGCCGAACGCTTCGGCGATGCGCTCGCGGCTCGCGTCGCCCGAGCGTTTGCCCTCGACGCGCGCCCACGACGTACCGCCCGCGCCCGCGATGTCGATCGCCGCGACGCCGCAATCCACCAGACGCGCCGCCGTCGACGCCGCGATGCCCGACCCGACGCTCTTTGCGATCACGGGCACTCCGAGCGCTTCGCATAATGCCGCAATCTTCGGTTCGAGCGCGCGGAAGTTCGTGTCGCCGCCGGGCTGAATCGCTTCTTGCAGCGGATTCAAGTGCAAGTACAGCCCGTTCGCCTCGAGCATGTCGACGAGCCGGCGTGCGTCGTCGATGCGCACGCCGTAGTTCAGCTGCACCGCACCGAGGTTTGCGAACAGCGCGACTTTGGGCGCGACCGCGCGCACGTCGAACGTCGAGCGCAACGACTCGTCCTCGAGCATCGCGCGGCCGCTCCCGAGCGCGAACGCGATCCCGGCGGCTTCCGCGCCGCGCGCGAGGCGGTAGTTGATCTCGGCGGCACGCGCGGTGCCGCCGGTCATCGACGAGATCAGCAGCGGCGCGCGCAGCGGCAGTCCGAGAAACGCGGTCGAGACGTCGACGTCGGCGAGCGCGATCTCCGGCAACGCTTCATGCCGCAGCCGCACCGCATCCCAGCCCGCGTCGAGCCGCGACGCGACGTCGTCCGCGAGGCACACATCGAGGTGGCGTGACTTGCGCTGCTCGGTCGATTCCGACATCAGTCGACAGGCGTCCGCGCCGCGACCGGCGATCACCTTCCGGATGAACTCTCACTCGGAGGCCGCGTACGACGGCGCCGCCGGAACGGCCGGCGGAGCCGCGTTCGGCGCGGCCCTCGTGCGGCTCGCGGCCGGCAAAGACATGGACGTCGCCGGCCTCGCCGCGGCCGCCGAGCTGGAACCGGCGTTGCTCGAGCGCGTCGTCGCGGGCGACGCCCGGCTCGCGGTGCCGGCGCTGGCCCGGCTCGCTCGGGCGCTGCGGCTTCGCGCGATCGGTTTCTTGCAGCAGACGGAGCTGCTGGGGCTCGGGGTCTACGCGTTCGGGCTGGATCCGCTCTACTTTCTGCCGGACGGTCAAATCCGGTACGACGCGCGCATCTACATGCGCGAGATCAACCCGCGCCATGCGGTCCCCGAGGGGGACATGACCAAGCGGAACCCGGTGCTCAAGGCCCTGACCGACGATACGGTCCTGGACCCCCTCGGCAAGCTGGAGGTCGAGCTCGCCTACTTGCTGCGGGCCGCCGTCCAAGGCACGGGCGGGACCCTCTAGCGCCCGCAGGCGCCCCGGCGGAGCAAGAGGCGGGGTGCGTGCGCGGTGAGAACGCCCGATCCCCTATGGAAATCGAAGGTAAGCGAATCGCCGCCCTCGTGGGCGACGGGTTCGAGGAGTCAGAGTTGATCGAACCGCGCCGCGCGCTCGAGGAAGCCGGAGCCATCGTGA
>JAXDMA010000251.1:0-4928 GCA_034666305.1 Vulcanimicrobiota bacterium | reverse complement strand
CGAGCCGATCCAAGGCCGCGGCGGCGTGATCGTTCCGCCGCCGGGCTTCTTGCGCGCGCTGCGCGCGCTGTGCGACGAGCGCGGGTTGCTGCTGATCCTCGACGAAATCTACACCGGGTTCGGGCGCACGGGCGCAATGTTCGCCTGCGACCGTGAAGGCGTTGTGCCCGATCTGCTGTGCGTGGGCAAGGCGCTGGGCGGCGGCCTTCCGCTCTCTGCGACCATCGGGACGCCGCGCGTGATGGACGCGTGGCCGGTCAGTGCCGGCGAAGCGCTCCACACGTCGACGTTTTTGGGCAACCCGCTCGCGTGCGCGGCGGCGCTCGCGAACCTCGACGAGCTGGAGCGTCTCGACGTGACGGGCCGCGTGCGCGCGGGCGAAGGCGCGCTGGCTGCACGGCTGGGCACGCTCGCGACGCACCCGAGCGTGCGCGCCGTGCGCGGCGTCGGATTCTTGTGGGCCGTGGAGTTCGCGCACGCCGCGTTCGCGAACCGCGTCGTCGTGCGCGGGCTCGCGCACGGTGTGATCCTGCTGCAGTCGGGCGCAACCGGCACGTCGATCACGCTCGCGCCGCCGCTGACGATCGAGGACGATCAGCTCGCGCGCGCGCTCGATATCTTCGAACGCGCAGTGCGTGAGACGGCGGTGCAAGCGTGAGCGCGCTGCGCGTCGGGGTGGTCGGCGCGGGGTTCGGCGGGAGCGTCCACGCGCCCGCGTACGCACTGCACCCGCGTTTCGAGGTCGTCGCGATCGCATCGCCCAGCAGCGCCGAGCGCGTCGCGCGCGAGCGCAAGATCCCGCGCGCGTTCCGCTCGGTGGACGAGATGCTCGCCGGCGTCGAGCTCGACGTGGTGTCGGTCGCGTCACCGCCGTTCGATCACGAGCGTTCGGTGCTCGCCGCGCTGGCCGCCGGCAAGCACGTGCTGTGCGAGAAACCGATGGCTCTCGACGTCGCGCAGGCGCAAGCGATGCTGACCGCGGGCGAGCGCGCCGGCACCGTGACCGCGATGGCGTTCGAATTCCGCTACGTCCCCGCGGTCATCGCGCTCAAGGAGCTGATCGACAACGGCCACGTGGGGGCGCTGCGCGAGCTCGAGATCGCGCGGCTCAGCGGCGATCTGCTCGAACGCAATACCGCGCGCCCGCGCGGCTGGTGGTTCTCGCGCGCGTGCGGCGGCGGGGTCGCGAACGGCACGATGCCGCACTTCTTCGACCTCGCCAACCATCTCGCGGGCCGCGCACCGCACGCCACGCACGGGATCATGCGCACCGCGAACCCTCGCCGCTCCGATGCGGACGGCACGTTTGAAAGCGATGTGGCCGACGGTGCGTTCGCGCTGGTCGAGTACGGGGACGGGCTCGTCGCGCGTGTCAGCAACGACTCCACGACCGCGATCGATTCGACGACCGTCGCAGTGCACGGCGAGCGCCGCAGCGCGGTAGCAAACGGGACGTTCTTCGGCGACCTGCGCGTGTTCACGGTCGCCGAAGACGAGCAGGACGAGCTCGAGATCGCCGCGCCGGCGTACGAGAAGCACGGTCAGATCCAGGGGAACCTGCCGTTCTTCTTGCCGCTGCTCGACGCGTTCGCGCTCGCGATCGACGTGGGAACGCGCGGCGTGCCGACGTTCGCCGACGGCCTCGTCGTGCAGCGCTCGCTCGAGGCCATCGGCTACGGGAGACGGTCCGCTTAGGGCAGGACGAAACCCGCGGTCACGGCGTGCATGGTGATGTTGCCGATCGTGCACTTTTGCGCGGCGCTGCACGTGCCGGCCGCGTTGCCGAATTGGTCGCCAGCGTTGACGATGCCGTCGCCGTTCGCATCGTACCAGACGCCCACGTGGTACACCGTGGCGCTGGCCGGCACGTCGCCCAGACGGAAGGCGCCGGTCGAGTCGACCGGTACGCCGCTGGGATAATTCACGTCCAGGATGTGCGGGACCGTCCCACCGGAGTTGTCGTACGCGAACGCGACGATCTGCGTCGGGCTCGTCTTCTGCACCGTCGGACCGCTGTACGCGGATGTGTCACCCAGCACGGAGGCGACCGCGCGGTAGATGTTGAGGCGACCGTGGCCCTGGTGCGGATCGTTGATGTTGTCGGCGGTATCCCCGAGGATTTGCGCGATCCTCGCCGGCGTGAGCGTGTGGTGGCCGCCCGCCGCTGCGAGGAGCAGCGCCGCCGCGGCGCTCACCTGCGGCGTCGCCTGCGACGTGCCCGCGAAGAACGCCGTGCAGTTCGTCGGGGTGACGGGCAGCGTGCCGTGCCCGTACGTGCATTGGTCGCTCGGGAAGTGGGCGGTCGAGGTGGAGTAATTCCAAATCCAGTGAAGCGGGCTGTTGTCGTTGTTGCCCGGATCGCCGCCGGGTGCGACGATGCCCAGGCCCGGACCGTACTGCGAGTACGGAGCGACGTATTCCGTCGAGCCCGCGAACGTGCCGGTGTTGTTGTCGCGCAGCGCGCTGGCGCCTACCGCGATCACGCCGTCGTACGCCGCGGGATAGTCGAGCACCGTGTGCGGCGTGCCGCTCTCGCCGCCGTCCGCGTCGTTGCCGGCGGCCGCGACGACGGTGACGCCCGCGGTGAGCGCGGCTTGGATCGCGTCGTGCTCGCCCTGATCGTAGCCGTTGTTGGAGCCGTAGTCTTCCGCGGCGCCGAGGCTCAGGTTGATCACGTCCACGTTCTTGGTGACGGCGTCGTTGATCGCCTTGACCTCGTCGGCGACGGTCGCCGTCTGGTCATGGCTCGACGCCGTCGTATCGGGAAAGATGTTGTACGCGAGCAGCTGCACGTTATAACCGCCGCCCGCGAAACCCACGGCGTTGTTGGCGAGCGCCGCAGCGATGCCCGCGACGTTCGTGCCGTGTCCGTTCGTGTCTTGCGCGTCGTGGGCCGCGCTTTCGTACCCGGTTTGAAAGAAAAGATTCGCCGTGAGATCGGTGTTGTTGCGGTCGATGCCCGTGTCGATCACGGCGAGCTTGATCGTGGGAGCTTTCGTGTACGACCACGCGTTGGGGAACCCGTCCGCGAAGAGATACCACTGGTCGACGTTGTTCGCGTGCGGATCGCTGACCGCCATAGCGCCCCTGGTGAGCGCGAACCGCTTGTGCACCGGATACACGCCGAGGACGTCGCTCTGCGTGCGCAGGGTCTCAGAGAACCTCGCCGCGTCCGTGCCGGCGGGGACGCGCACGAAGCGTTCGTAGTCACCCGAGACCGTCGTGAGCTCGGTACCGGCGGTCGCGCCTTCGGCTTGCTCGATCCGCGACGCGCGGGCGCGCGTCTGCGCGGTGGTGCCGGCGCTGCGATACCGCACGAGCACCTGATCGGAGACCACGCCTGCGCCGGTGAAGCGCTGGATGCCGCGCGCGGTCTCCGTGCCGCGCGCCAGCGACGACCCGGTCCGGCGAGCGACGGACTGCAGCGAGCTCGCGACGATGGCGCCGCTCGAGTCGCCCGCCTGATTGTAGAAGATCGTGTGGTTGCCGTTGAGCGTTTGCGCGACCGGCACGGTGTACGGGCTCGCCACGGCCGGCGTGAACACGTATTGCCACTGGTTCGGCGCCGTCTGCGGGGTGTCGCTCGTCTGCGTGGTACCGCTGAAATAGACGCAGGTGTTGTCCGTCGCGTTACGCCGCTGTACGCTCAAGCCGGTCGGATTCGACGTCAGCGTGTACGTGCTGCCGCCCGATTGGGGAGAGAGGACCTTGCAGCCGGGCGCCAGTGTCGGCGTCGCCGTCGGCTTGGGGACCACGCTCTTCCCGCCGCCGTGGCACGCCGCGAGCGAACACATCGCGAGCAGCACGAGGAGACGGGAAATCGGGCGTCGGGTCATGCGCATCGCTTTCTAAGGGACAGCAACCTGGGGCTTCACGTCACGTTCGAGGCGGCGCCACAAAAGACCCAGCGCCGCGACCGTCGCGCGTTCTCGTATGTCGGACCGCGATCCTGGAAACGTGAGCCGCCGCGTTTCAATCTCATCGTCGCCCAAGCTTAACGCATACCAGACCAAGCCGACCGGCTTCTCGGGCGTGCCGCCGTCCGGGCCGGCGACCCCGGTCGTCGCGATCGCGACGTCGACCTCAAGGCGGCGGCGCGCGCCGCGCGCCATCGCGACCGCGGTCTCCTCGCTGACGGCGCCCGTGTCCGCAAGCGTACGTTGTGGCACGTCCAGCAGGTCCGTCTTCACGTCGTTCGCGTACGCGACGATCCCGCCCCGAAACGTCGCCGATGCGCCGGCCACGCTGACGATCGCATCGGCGATCCCGCCGCCCGTGCACGACTCCGCCGTTCCCAGCGTGAGACCGCGCGCTGTGAGCGCGCGCACGATCGCGCCCGGCAGCGTGATCTCGTCGTCGCCGTAGTAGCCGCTGCCGATGCGCTCGCGCAGCTGCGCGGCGACCGGCTCGATCATCGCATCGGCCTGCTCGCGGCTCGCGGCTTTCGCCATGATCTTCACGTCGACGGCGAAGCCGTGCGCGAGCATCGCGATCTTCGGGTTTTCCAGCGTGCGAAACAGGTCTTCGACGCGCCGGTCGAGCTCCGACTCGCCGATCCCGACGGTGTGCAGCGTGCGCGTGTAGATCGCCTCGCGCAGCTCGAAGCGCCGCACGAGCCACGGCACGAGCTGGTCGGCGAGCATCGGCTTCATCTCGCGCGGCACGCCGGGCATGCACGTGACGAACTTCCCGTCGTCGCGCAACGCGACGAAGCCGGGCGCCGTCCCGTGCGGGTTGTCGAACACCACGCAGCCTTCGGGCAGATATGCCTGGCGCCGGTTGTTGTCGGCCATCGGGCGGTTGAACTGGCGAAAGCGGTCTTCGATGGCGCGCAGCGAGGGCTCGTGCAGCACCAGCGTTTTTCCGACCGCTCGCGCGACGGCGTCCTTGGTGAGGTCGTCGACGGTGGGGCCGAGCCCGCCGGTGCA
>JAXDMA010000250.1:0-10271 GCA_034666305.1 Vulcanimicrobiota bacterium | reverse complement strand
GTTTTCCAGCCGAGCTCAGTGGTGTGGCGCCACCACACGTGCAGTTGGCCGAGGAGCAAGCCGGCGACCGCACCCACGACAGATACCGAGGAACACAATATCGCCAGCGCGATGTACGGCAGCGCTCCGAGCAGCCCGTCGAGCAGGACCGCGGGGTCGCGCGAGAGCACCGCGTGATCCCAGTAGGAACGGCGGCGATCGTGGTGCGTTCGGAGATGGAGCTTCCCCCACACGTGCTGCGGCACGTGATAAAAGAACGTCGAGGCGAAATCTCCCACGAGCAGGACGATGAACGTCGCAGCAACCGCGGAGATCACCGGCCCGCCCAACGAGATCGTGTTCACGCTGATCCTTGTACTTCTTGAAGAGGGCTAACGGCGGATTGGTCCCGACTCCCGGAAACCCTCTCACGCCCGTTTTCGTGGCAGCCGTCTTGACGTTCTCCGTACCAGGGGTCCGGATCGACGGTCTACGCGACGCTGCGCTGTCGTGGCATATACCCCCGCCGGCCCCCGTTATGCGAGGTCTGCGGCTGTGCATGGACGCCGGGCGCACGGCGCCGGCGAGCGTCAAGATCGCGCGAGAGATCATGCGGAGCAACCCGCGCATGGGCGCGGCGGACGCACTCTTGCTCGGTACGGACGTCGTTGAATCGGCGCGCGCCAACCGAATTCATCCGCACTTCTTGGCCGCAACGCTGCTGCAAGAGTCCGCGTTCGATCCCGCGGCGATGTCGGCGGCGGGCGCCGTCGGCATCGCGCAGTTCACGGCGCCGACCGCGCGCGAGTACGGCGTCGATCCGTGGAAACCGCGTTCGGCGATCGCGGGCGCGGCCCGCGTGCTCGCCGCATACATTGACGCATACCGTGGGCGCGACGACGACGCGTATGCGCTCGCGCTCGCCGCGTACAACGCCGGTCCGGCGGCGGTCGCAAAATACGGCGGCGTTCCGCCCTACGCCGAGACGCGCGAGTACATCGCCGACGTGCGCGAACGCTGGTCGCGCCTCGCAGGCCGTTAACGCGACGAGTTGCGCTACGCCAGGGTGCGGCGCAGGAACGATTGCACGCGGCCCCATGCGTCGGCGATCTGCCGCGTCGCGATCGTGCCGAGATCTTCGCGGAAGAACGAGTGCCCGACTTCGGGATAGACTTCGATCTCGAAGTGCGCGTGCTTGGCGGTGAGGCGCTCGCGGATCGTCGCGATCTCGGTGGGACCGATCTGCTCGTCGTGTCCGCCGAACACCAGCAGCAGCGGAACGCGCACCTCGTCGATCTCGTCGAGGGCGGGTTTGCCGTCGGTGCCTGGGAGCGGACGCGCGATGCTCTGGCCGTAGAACGCGATCGATGCCGCGAGCCCCGGCAGGCTGGCGGCGAGGAACGCCGCGGTGCCGCCGAACCCGAACCCCCAGGTGGCGATCTTGCCGTGGCTCACGTACGCCTGCGCGTTGAGCCAGTCGCGCGCCGCGGCGACGTCGGCGCACACGTTCTTCGTGTTGAAGACGCTTTTCGCATCACCGCCCCGCAGGTAGTCGATCGCGAGGCCCACGTAGCCCGACGACGCCACCTGATCGGTGATGCGCTTGATCTCGTCGTCGAAGCCGTACACCCCCTCGAGCACGATCACGGCGGGCCGCGGGCGCTCGTCCAAGCGCGCGAGGTGCGCCTGCATCGGTCCTTGCGGCGCGTCGATCGTGACCAGCTCCTCGATCATTCCACGTGCTCCCGGAAGGCATCGGAGATACGTCCGGGCGTATCTTCCCGGGCCATGGCCGCTTTCCGTGCGCCGGCCCCCGGTCCTAGGATGCAAACCGTCCGGAGCCCCTGGGGTTGAGCGTGCCACGATGACTCCGACCACGCAGCCGGGGCTTGCCGACCGCTTCGTGCTCCATCGCGATCCGCATCCCGCGCGCGTGGCCTCGTTTGCCGAAGACGTTCGCAGCGGCTTGGGGACCCGTCCCTTCAGCTTGTCGCCGAAGTATTTCTACGATGACCTGGGCTCCGCGCTGTTCGAAGCGATCACGCGGCTCCCCGAATACTACTTGACGCGCGTCGAGCGCGATCTGCTGGCAACCTACGGCCGCGAGATCGCCGGCGCGCTGGAGGGCCCGCTGGAGCTGGTCGAGCTCGGGAGCGGCAGCGCCGTGAAGACGCGGTTGCTCATCGACGCGATCCTGGAACGGCAAGCGTCGCTCACGTTTCACCCGATCGACATCTCGCCTGACGCCGTGACCGAATCGTCGCTGGCCCTCGTCGGCGCGTACGACGCGCTGCGCGTGATCGCGTACGCCAGTGACTATTTTCCGCTGCTGCGCGAGAAACGGCTCGTGACCAGCGGCCGCGTCCTGGTGCTGTTCCTCGGCTCGAACATCGGCAACTTCGAACCCGACGAAGCGCGCGAGCTGCTGCGCCTGCTCGCGGCGGCGCGCCATCCCGGCGACGGGCTGCTGATCGGCTACGATCTCAAGAAAGACCCGTCGATCCTCGAGCTCGCGTACGACGACCCCACCGGCGTGACGGCGGCGTTCAACAAGAACCTGCTCGCGCGCATGAACCGCGAGCTCGGCGGAGACTTCGAGCTCGGCGCGTTCCGGTTCGTCGCGCGCTGGAACGAAGACTGCGGCGCGGTGCAGTCGTTCCTCGTCAGCGAGCGCGAGCAGCGCGTGCGCATCCCAGCAGCGGGCCTCGTCGTCGATTTCGCAGCGGGCGACGCGATTCACACCGAATCGTCGTACAAGTTTACGTGCGAGGAGATCGTCGCGCTCGCCGCGAGCTGCGGGTACGCCGAAAAGAAAACGTATACCGACGCGGCGGGCCGCTACGCGCTGAGCTTGCTCACGGTGGTCTAGCGATGCCGCACCGCGCGAGCGCGCCGATCGAGATCGCCGCGCACCGCGGCACGGGTGAGGACTTCCCGCAACTCGGCCCGCTGCAGTCGCACCGGCCGTCCGTGCCGCCCGAGAACACGCTGCCCGCCTTCGAATGGGGCTGGGCGCGCGGCACCACGTGCGAGCTCGACGTCTATCTCACGACGGACGGCGAGGTCATCGTCATTCACGACGACAGCACGAAACGTACGTGCAACGCAGACTTGGATGTCGCAAGCAGCTCGTTGGCCCAGTTGCGCGCGCTCGACGCAGGCATCGCGAAAGGCGAGACGTGGCGCGGCCTGCGGCTGCCGCTGCTGCGCGAGGTGCTCCACGTGATGCCGGACGGCAAACGCCTCTACGTCGAGCTCAAGCAGGGCCCGGGCCTGGTCGATCCGGTGCTGGCTGTTGTCGACGCGGCAGGCAAAGGGCCCGACCAGATCGTGTTCATCAGCTTCAGCATCGACTCGATCACGGCGATCAAACGGCTGCGCCCAGAGTTCACGTGCTACTGGATCATCGTGTTTGAGGAAGTCGCGCCGCGCGTGTGGCGCTGCGGATACGACAAGACCGGACCCGACGGGCTCAAGTTCGTGACGACGTGGCAGCAGCCGATCGACTACGCCGCACTGGTCGCGATGGCGCGCAACGACGACGTGGCGCTCGACGCGCTCGACACCGGCTTCGTGATGCCGGACGACTTCCCGAGCGCGATGCGCGAGCTCGGGATGCCATGGGGCGTGTGGAACATCGACGACGCCGACCTCGTGGTGCGCCTCGCGAACGCGGGGGCGATCCAGCTCACGAGCAACTGCACCGGCGACGTGCGCGACGTGGTGCGCACGTACACGCACCGCAGCGTCGTCTGAGGCGCTCAGGCCGAGCGGTCAGCGCGACGCGACGCGCATCAGCGTCTGCTGCATGACGGCGCACACGGTCGTCGCGCCGTCGCGCACCACTTCGACGTCGACGCGGCAGATGGTGAGCGTGCGGCCGCTGCGCACCACCTCCCCGCGCGCGCGCAGCACGTCGCCGTGCGCGGGCGCGATCAAGTTGATCTTGAACTCCACGGTGAGCACGTCGGAACCCGGCGGGAAGAGGGTTTGCGCGGCGTAACCGCCCGCAGAGTCGGCGACCGCGCTCGTGACCCCGGCGTGGAAGAATCCGTGCTGCTGCGAGAAATCGGGGCGAAACGCGGTGACGACGGTGCACGCTCCCGGCGCGAGCTCCTCGATGGTCGCGCCGAGGTGCGCCATCGCGCCTTGGCGGGCGAAGCTCGCGCGCACGCGCGATTCCCACTGCGGGTCCGTGGCGGTGAACGCGGCGCGCTCGCTCACGTGCGCACCGCGCGTTCCGCGGCCCGCAGCGACAGGTCGGCTGCGATCGCGAGCAGCGCTGCCGCGAGCGCGCCCGCAAAGATCTTCTGCGGGTTGTTGGTCCCGATCCCTTCGAACAGCAGCACGCCCAGCCCGCCGGCGTTGATCCACGCGGCGACGGTCGCGAGCGCGACGAGCGACACCGTCGCGACGCGCACGCCGCCGAGCACGACCGGCAGCGCCGCGGGAAACTCGACGCGCAGCAGCGTTTGGCGCGCGGTGAAACCGAGCCCGTGCGCGGCGTCGACCAGCGCCGGATCGACGCCGCGCAAGCCGGCGACGACGCCGCGCACGAGGATCATCTGCGCGTACGCGACCAGCGCGACGATCGCCGTCGGCGCGCCGAGCCCCATCACCGCGACCAGCAGCGCGAGCAGCGCGAGGCTCGGGATCGTGTAGAGCGCGCCGGTGACGGCGAGGATCGCGCCGCCCGCGCGCGGGTTGCGCGCGGCGACCACGCCGGCGGGGAGCGCGACGACCAGCGCCAGCGCGAGCGAAACGAGCACCAAGACGACGTGCTGACCCAGGAGCGCGCCGACGCGGTCGAGATGCGTCGCGAGATACGTCACGTGGTGTGGTATCCTGGGCGGCGATGCGCGCGATCTTCTTCGATCTCGACGGCACGCTCAGCGACCCGTTCGAGGGCTTCGCGCGCAGCATCGACTTCGCGTTCGACGGGCTCGGGCTCGACGTGCCCGGCGAGGACGAGCTGCGCGCGCTGATCGGTCCGCCGCTCCAGGTGTCGCTGCGGTTGCGGTTCGGCGACGATCCTGCTCTGATCGACGAGATCGTGCGCCGCTTTCGTCTGCGCTACGGCGACACGGGCATGTTCGAAAACGTCGTGTACCCCGGCGTGCGCGAGATGCTCGCCGTGCTCGGGCGTGCGGCGACACTGTTTGTGTGCACGTCGAAGCCGCAGGTCTACGCGGTTCCGATCCTGCGCCGTTTCGGGCTCCACAGCGCGTTTGCGAACGTCTACGGCAGCGAGCTCGACGGCACCGGAACCCACAAGCCACAACTGCTCGCGCACGCGCTCGCTGCGGAAGGGCTGGCCGGCGGCGGCGCGGAGATCGCGCTGCTCGGCGACCGCGAGCTCGACGTCGCGGCGGCGCGCGCGAACGGCATCGCCGGGTGGGGCGCCGCGTGGGGTTACGGAACGCGTGCCGAGCTCGAAGCCGCCGGCGCCCATCGCGTATTTCACGCTCCGCACGCGGTCGCCGACGCACTCACGCAGTCACCGCCCCGATGACCGCGCGATGAGCGGGCGTTCGAGCGCGAGCCGGCGCGACTCGGCGTCGACGCCGACGAGGTCGCGCACGAAGTCGCCGGCCGGGTGCTCCAGGATTTCCGCGGGCGGGCCGGTTTGCACGACGCGGCCCGCGTTCATCACGACGATGCGGTCGGCGAGCCGCAGCGCTTCGTCGACGTCGTGCGTGACGAACACGATCGTCGTGCCGAGCTCGCGGTGGACGCGCGCGATCTCATCCTGCAGCGACGCGCGCACGATCGCGTCGACGGCTGCGAACGGCTCGTCCATGAGCAGCACGCGCGGCTGGGCCGCAAGCGCGCGCGCGACGCCGACCCGCTGCGCTTCGCCGCCCGAGAGCTCGCGCGGCTTTCGATCGCGGTAGCGTGCCGGATCGAGGCGGATCAGTCCGAGCAATTCGTCGACGCGGGCGCGCACGCGCGCGTCGTCCCAGCCGAGCAGGCGCGGTACGACGGCGACGTTCTCCGCCACCGTGTAGTGCGGAAACAGGCCGACCGCTTGGATCACGTAGCCGATGCCGCGCCGTAATTCCGTGGCGTCGCGCTCGCGCACGTCGGCGCCGTCGATGAGCACCGTTCCCGACGTCGGCTCCACGAGCCGGTTGATCGTGCGCAGCAGCGTGCTCTTACCGCAGCCGGACGGGCCGAGCAGCACGGCGAACTCGCCGCCCGCGATCGTGAGATCGACGTCGTGCACGGCGGCGGCGGTGGCGGCGGGGTAGCGAACGGCGAGCGCGCGCAGCTCGACGCGCGCGCCCCCGCCCCCGTCAGCCGAGATTGTTTTGCTTGAGGAAGTCACGCGCCACGTCGGCCGGCTCGCGCTTCTGCGGCCCGTCGACCTGCAGGTTGAGGTTCTGCATCACGTCGTCGGTGAGCAGCGGCGAGAGCTTGTCGAGTGCTTGCGCGATCGACGGCTTCGCGTCGAGCACCGCCTTGCGCACGACCGCCGCGACCTGATCCGGGGGGAACAAGTGCTTGTCGTCCTCGAGCACCACGAGGTTGTTCGCCTTGAGGTCGCCCTCGGTCGTGAACGCGAGGATCACGTCGACGTCGCCGTGCTCGAGCGCCTGGTATTTCAAACCGTTGTCGACGATCTTGACCTGCTTGAACCGGAAGCCGCCGTAGCGTTTTTGCAATCCCGGCAGACCGTCGGCGCGCTTGAGGAACTCCGGTACCGCGCCCAGCCGCAGCTCGCCCGCCTTCGGCGCGAGATCGCTGAGCTTGCTGATGGCCTCGCGCCCCGCGATCGCCTGCGTCGTCGCGAGCGCTTGCGTGTCGTTCATCGGGGCCGGCGCGAGCCAGACGAGGCCGAACTGCTTCTCGTACGCCGCCTTCACGTTGCGATAGACGCGTTTGGCGTCGCCGTCCGGCGGGAGCTTGAGCACGTTGAGCAGCGCGGTGCCCGTGTACTCGGGATACAGGTCGATCTCGCCGCGCTCGAGCGCCGCCATGGCGATGTCGGTCGTGCCGAGATTCAGCTTCCGCGTGACCGCGATGCCCGCGTGTTCGAGCGACTGCGCGTAGAGCTCGCCGAGGATGAGCTCCTCGGTGAAGTTCTTCGAGCCGACGGTGACCGAATCGCCCGATCGGCGACCGCACGACGCAACGAGCGGAGCGGAAGCGAGAAGCGCGAGCGCGCGAGCACGTGAGAGCAAAGAAATTCTCCTAGACTGCGAGTTTGCGCTGCGCGACGGCGAGCGCGGCATCGGCGATGAGAGCCAGCGCGGCGACGGAAACGGCGCCGAGCAGCAGCTGCGACGAGTCGGACGTTTGCAAGCCGCCCACGATGTAGTCGCCCAGTCCGCCGCCGCCGATGAACGCCGCGAGCGTCGCCGACGCGATCACCTCGACGGCGGCGGTGCGCACGCCGACGGCGACCACCGGAAGGGCGAGCGGCCAGCGCACGCGCGTACCGATCTGCCGTTCCGTCATGCCCGTGCCGCGCGCGGCTTCGAGCGTGGCGCGCGGAACCGAGCGCAGTCCGACGTCGGTATTGACGAGGATCGGCGGCAGCGCGAGCACGACCAGCGCGAGCAGCGCGGGGCGAAAGCCTAAGCCCAGCAGCGGCAGCGCGAGCGTGAGGATTGCCAGGGACGGAACCACGCGAAAGCCGCCCGCGAGCGCGAGCAGCAGCCCGCGCGGCAGCGCCCGGTCCGCCGTCAGGCCGGCCAGCGGAATCCCGATCGCGAGCGCGACGGCGAGGGCCGAGGCGGCAAGAGCGACGTGCGCGCCGAGGTGGGCCATGAAGTCCGTGCTCACGCGCCGAACCGCTCCGGGATCATGCTCTCCGGTTCGCAGATCGGCTCCGAGCTCCGCCCGCCCGCGGCAGCCGTACCGATCGCCCTCGACGACCCCGCGCTCTACGTCAACCGCGAGACGTCGTGGCTCGAATTCAACGACCGGGTGCTCGAGGAAGCGCTCGACGAGCGCAACCCGCTGCTCGAACGGCTCAAGTTCGTCGCGATCTACGGCACCAACCTCGACGAGTTCTTTATGATCCGCATCGCCGGGCTCATGCAGCAGCTCGCGGCGCAAGTGCATCGCCGCTCCGACGACGGCCACACCCCCGAAGAGCAGCTCGACATGGTCAGCACGCACCTGCGCCGGTCGCTCGCGCGCGTGACCGACTGCCTGCAGAATCAGATCCTGCCGGCGCTGGAGCGGCACGGCACCCGCATCCTCGGCTACGACCAGCTCGACACGGCGACGGCGCGTGCGATGCGGCGCTATTTCGAAGAGCGCGTGTTTCCGGTGCTCACGCCGCTGGCGATCGATAAGGGCCACCCGTTTCCGTACATCTCGAACCTATCGATCTCGCTGGCCGTCGAGCTGGAAGAAACGACGCCCGACGGTCCGATCCGCTACGTCGCGCGCGTCAAAGTCCCGGGCTCGCTGCCGCGCTTCGTCCCGGTAGAGTCGGCGCCGCGCGGACAGCGCTGGTTCGTGCTGCTCGAGGACATCATCGCGCACAACCTCGACGCGCTCTTTCCGGGGCTGCGCGTCACCGATTCGTATTTGTTCCGCGTCACGCGCGACGCCGATCTCGATTTGCAGGAAGACGAGGCGGACGATCTGCTGCGCGCGATCGAGTCCGAGCTGCGCAAGCGCCGCTTCGGCGAGCCGGTCCGGCTCGAGGTCGAGCCTGGGATGCCGCCCGCGCTCAAGCGCAAGATCCTCGAAGCGCTCGAGCTCGACGAAGGTGATTGCTACGAGGTCGACGGCATGCTCGGCACCGCCGACTTGTGGACGTTCGTCAACCTCGACGAGCCCGCGCTGCACGACCCGCCGTTCACGCCGACGATTCCCAAGCGTTTGATCGGGCAGACCGACATGTTCGCGGTAATCCGCGACGGCGATCTGCTGCTGCACCACCCGTACGAGTCGTTCGATCCCGTCGTGCAGTTCGTGCAGCAGGCGGCGAACGATCCCAACGTGCTGGCGATCAAGCAGACGCTGTACCGCACGTCCGGCAACTCGCCCGTCGTCGGCGCGCTGGTCGACGCCGCGGAAAACGGCACGCAGGTCGCCGCGCTCATCGAGCTCAAGGCGCGCTTCGACGAAGAGAACAACATCCACTGGGCGCGCATGCTGGAGCGCGCCGGCGTGCACGTGGTGTACGGACTCGCGAACCTCAAGACGCACGCGAAGGTGACGCTCGTCGTGCGCAACGAGTCCGACGGCATCCGCCGCTACATGCACTTCGGCACCGGCAACTACAACGACAAGACGGCGCGCGTCTACACCGATCTTTCGCTGTTCACGTGTCGCGCCGACCTCGGCGCGGACGCGACGCAGCTGTTCAACGCGCTCACCGGCTTCTCGAAGGCCGACAGCTACGAGCAGCTCATGGTCGCGCCGACCAGCCTGCGCAGCGGCTTCATGGAGCTCATCGACCGCGAGACCGCGCACGCCGAGGCGGGCCGCCCGTCCGGAATCATCGCGAAGCTGAACGCGATCAGCGACGCGGGCATCGTGCAGCACCTGTACCGCGCGTCGCGCGCGGGCGTGCCGATCGACCTGATCGTGCGCGGCATGTGCGTGCTGCGCCCGGGCATCCCCGGCGTGAGCGATACGATTCGCGTGCGCAGCATCGTGGGCCGATTCTTGGAGCACTCGCGCATGTTCGTGTTCGCGAACGGCGGCGACCGTGAGGTCTACATCGGCAGCGCCGACTGGATGGGCCGCAACCTCGACCGGCGCGTCGAGACGGTCGTGCCCGTGCTGGACCCCGTGCTGCGCGACGTCATTTGCGACGACATCCTCGCGGTGTCGCTGGCCGACAACGTGAAGGCGCGCATCCTGCGGCCCGACGGCGGCTACGAGCGCCGCGGCGTGCTGCCCGGCGAGCAGCGCGTCGAGTCACAGCAGATCTTCCTCAAACGTTATCAAGCCGTCTGAGCTGCCAACGTAACGATCCGTTTCCAGTCCTGCGGCGACACCGTTTGGACGGAAAGCCGCTGGCCTTTGCGCAGCAGCGGCATGAACGCGAGCGCGGGGATCGCGCGCAGCTCTTCGAGCGTGACAAAGCGCGGCAGCCGGCGCACGAAGCCGACATCGACGCACCACCACTTCGGATCCTCGGGCTTCGAGCGCGGATCGTAATACTCGCTCGCGCGATCGAACTGCGTGGAGTCGGGATGCGCCGCCGCGACGATCTCGCAGATGCCCGCGATCCCCGGCGGCTTGGTGCTGGAGTGATAGAAGAAGGCGAGGTCGCCGACTTGCATCTCCCGCATGAAGTTGCGCGCCGTGAAGTTGCGCAC
>JAXDMA010000249.1:0-2533 GCA_034666305.1 Vulcanimicrobiota bacterium | reverse complement strand
TCGACATGGGCTTTCTCCCCGCCGTGAAAAAGATCGTCGCGAAGGTTCCGGCCAAGCGCCAGACGCTGTTCTTCTCGGCAACGATCGCGCCTGAAGTCCTCAAGCTCACGCGCGACCTGCTGCGCGATCCCGTCCGTGTCGAGATGGTGCCGCAGAGCAATTCGACGACTGCCGCCGGGATCACGCACGTCGCGTACACCGTGCCGCAGGGCAGCAAGACCGACTTGCTCGTCGAGCTGCTCAAGGACAACAACATCTATAGCGCGCTCGCGTTCACGCGCACCAAGGCGCGCGCCAACCGCCTCGCGCTCGCGCTCGAGAAGCACAACGTCTCCGCCGAACGCATCCACGGCGACCGCTCGCAGGCGCAGCGGATGCGTGCGCTCGCCGATTTCAAGCGCGGCAAGCTGCGCGTGCTCGTCGCGACCGACGTCGCGGCGCGCGGGATCGACATCGCCGACCTGGGCCACGTGGTGAACTACGACGTGCCGATGGTTCCGGAAGATTACGTCCACCGCGTCGGCCGCACGGCGCGCGCCGAACAGACCGGGGACGCGATCACGTTCGTCTCGCACGATGAAGAGCGGCTCTTCCGCGACATCGAGAAGGCGGTCGGCCGTCGCATCGACCGCAACAAAGTTCCGTCGCTGCCCGAACCGTCGGCAACGAATTTGCAAGCGCCGGCCGCGTTCCCGGCGCCGCGCCGCTTCGCACCCTCGCGCAACGCGCAGAGCTTCCGCGGCAACGCCGGCAACGGTAACTTCGCGAAGCGGCGGGGACGCTGAACCTGTTCGCCTAAACGCGGGCCCGTGACGATCCTCGTGGCCGTCACGGCCGCGCTCGCACTCCTCGCTCCACCCCTGCCCGCGAGTGCGGCCTCAGACGTGCGCTCGATCTCCGGTATACCGGTGATCGGCTCCGTCGTGGGGAGGCCGCCGCCGCGCTACGTGCGGCTGCGGCTCGACGTGACGGCCTACGGCGTACCCGGACACGGTGAGATCCTTGTGGACCGCACGCTGGGCCGGTTTGTGCGCCGTTTCGACGCCGGGCCGGTATCGGAGCTCGAAGCGTGGGACGGCGTGCGCGCGTGGCGCGCGGACGCAACCGGAATGGCGCGCATCGAAGGCAACGTCGACGAACGCGGCATGATCCGCGCCTGGGCGCGGCTGTTGGCCGCCGTGCCGGGCGACGCGCCGTGCGAGTGCGGTTCGCGCGCGCCGGAGGTCACGACGGACGCAGCCCGCGCGCACGTCACCGGCGTCGCGCTGCACGTCGGCTCCGATACGCAGCATACGTCGTTCGGCGATTACCGTCGCGCGGGCGCCGTCGTCGTCCCGTTCACGATCGAAAACAGTTCGGAGAACGGAACGTGGACGGCGCGCGTGCGTGCCGTCGAAACGCCGCGAACGCTCGCGCCGAGCGCGTTTGCGCCTCCGCGCGAGCCGCACGACGCGATGCTGAGCGGTGTCGCATCGGTGCCTCTCGTCGCCGGCTTACCGTTGCCCGTGATCGAGGAGTCGATCGACCACGGACCGCCGCTGCGTTGCCTGTTCGATACCGGCGGCCAAAACGCCATCAGCCCGAGCGCCGCCAAGCGCGCCGGGTTGACCGTCGTCGGCGCCGGCACGGTGGCCGGCGCGGGTGCGGGCGTCGCGAACGTGCGCTATGCGACCGCGCGCAGCGTGCGAGTGGGAACCGCGGAACTGCGCGATCAGCCGTTCGTCGTGCTCGATTTCGGTGACGGCTCGCTTTTCGACTGTATCGCGGGCTACGAGCTGCTCGCGCGTTTCGCGGCCCGCCTCGACTTCGCGAACGACGTGCTCGAACTCGCGGTCGACGCGCGTTCGCTCGCGGGCAGCGGGACCACGGTTCCGATGACGTTCGCCGACCGCCAGCCCCAACTCGACGGCGCGCTCGACGGCATTGCCGCAGCCGTGACGATCGACACGGGCAGCGTCATCGGCGCCGAGGTGAACGCGCCATTCGCGACCGCGCACGATCTCGTTGCGCACTATCATGCCGTCCCCGCCGGCTCCCCGGTCCGCGGCGTCGGCGGTCCGGTGCGCATCTCGCTGGCGCAGGCCGACGAATTACGTTTGGGCGAGTTGCGCCTGCGCAACGTCCCGCTGATGCTGACCGACGCGACGGCGGGCGCCGAAGCGAACCCGACCGTCGCCATCAACCTCGGCGACCTCGTGCTGAGGCGCTTCACGCTGCTGCTCGACTACCGCCGCGGCACGATCCGTTTCGACACGCCGCAAAAGCTGCGCGCGCACCCGACGCCGGCGCCGCAGTAGGCGTGAGGGGAGCCCCTCCCCTCACGCCCGGCCGGTCCGGTTGAGAAGGAGCAGGCGCTGTGCACGTTCGTGTACTCTTTCTGGATGTCGTACACCGTGCTCGTCAGCGTGACGTTGCCGTAGTAGCTGCGGCAGATGTCGCCGATCTCGCCGCCGTAGTTGTTGTACCAGGCGACGTTGGTCTGGACGTCCGGATCGGTGATCGTTTCGAAGAGCTCGTGCGAGAGCGTCGAGCC
>JAXDMA010000248.1:0-2804 GCA_034666305.1 Vulcanimicrobiota bacterium | reverse complement strand
GGCGACACGTCCGTCCTGCGGCTCGACCGCTCCGTTCCGAACGGCGCACGCGTTTCCGTCACGCTCGAGCAGGCGCCGGGCGCGGAGCAGCCGTCCGGCCCCATGGTGGTGAGCAGCAGCCCGGTCTAGGGCCACCGGGCAGGGGCTACGATCGATCCGGTGCTGTTCCGGAAAGGCAAGGACGCCCCCGCGAAAGGGCGTCGGATTCGCAAGCGGCGGCTCCTCGCGCTCCTGCTGGTCTTGTGGCTGTTGGGGACGGCAGCTTTCTTCTTCGGCCTGATCACCGGGATCGCGACCGGCATCCCGAGCCTCGACCCGACGCGCGTCCAGGCGGGCGAGGTCAACGGCTACATCTACGCTGACGACGGGAAGACGATCCTTGCGGTGCTGCGCGGCTCCGAGGCGCGCGTGCTCGTCGACTGGCCAGAGATCTCGCCGTGGATCAAGCACGCGATCGTCGACGTCGAGGACAAGCGCTTCTACGAGCACCGCGGCGTCGACACGCGCGGCATCATCCGCGCGCTCTGGGCGGACGTCCGGCAGAAGAGCGCCGTGCAGGGCGGTTCGACGATCACGCAGCAGTTCGTCAAGAACTCGCTCGTCCACAGCCAGCGCACGATCGCGCGGAAGCTGAAGGAGGCGGCGCTCGCGTGGCAGCTCGAGCACAGCTGGACCAAGGCGCGCATCCTCACGGCGTACCTCAACACGATCTACTTCGGGAACGGCGCCTACGGCATCCAGACCGCGGCGCAGACGTACTTCGGCCACGGCGCGTCGAAGCTCACGCTGCCCGAGGCCGCACTGCTCGCGGGCATCCCCGAGGATCCCTCGCGCTGGGACCCGGTCGTCAACCCGAGGGCGGCGCGGCTGCGGCGCGAGATCGTCTTGCGCGCGATGCTCGACCAGGACCACATCACCGCCGGCGACTTCGCGAAAGCGAACGCCGCACCGCTGCCGAAGCCGCAGGACGTCCATCTCCCCGGGACGCAGAACGGCAAGGCGCCGTACTTCACGAACTACGTGAAGCAGCTGCTCGTCGACCGGTACGGCACCGGTCGCGTGTTCGGCGACGGGTTCCGCGTGCGCACCTCCATCAACCTGACGCTGCAGCAGGATGCGCGGAACGCGATCTCCAAGTGGCTCACGGACAAGGCCGGGCCTTCGGCCGCGCTCGTGGCGATGGATCCCCGCGACGGCCGCGTGCTCGCGATGATCGGCGGGAACAACTACCGGCAGTCGCAGTTCAACCTCGCCGTGCAGGGTGAGCGGCAGCCGGGCTCGTCGTTCAAGCCATTCGTGCTCGCAACCGCACTCGAGGAAGGGATCGCGCCCGCGTCCCAGCTCGTGTCGAAGCCGGTGACGCTGTACGCCGGCGGAACGTTCTGGCCGGTGCACAACTACGAGGGGACGTATCTCGGGCCGATCGATCTCACGACCGCGACGATCCACTCGGACAACACGGTCTACGCGCAGCTCACGCGGCTCGTCGGTCCGGCGAACATCGCCAAGACCGCGCACAAGCTCGGCATCGCGAGCCCCTTGAAGTCGTACTTCTCGATCGGGCTCGGTGCGCAGGCGGTGAACCCGTTGGAGATGGCGCGCGCGTTCTCGGCCTTCGCAAACGGCGGCTTCCGAATCGACGGTTCGATCACGCATGACCATCCGCGTGCGATCGTCGCGATCGGTGACAAGAATTCCACCTACGTCGCGTGCCGCCGGCCGCACGTGGTGTGCAACTCCGCGCAGCCGACGCGCGTGCTCAAGCCCGAGACGGCGCCGATGATCAACTCGATCCTCGAAGGGGTCGTGAATCAGGGCACCGGCACGCATGCGGCGCTGCCCGGTCGTCCGGTCGCCGGCAAGACGGGGACGACGGAGAACTACGGCGACGCCTGGTTCGTCGGCTACACGCCGCAGCTCGTGACGGCGGTCTGGGTCGGCTACCCGAACAAGCTGGTGCCGATGACCTCCCAGTACCAGGGCGGCCCGGTCGCGGGCGGCACCTTCCCGGCGCTGATCTGGAAGGCGTTCATGGAGAAGGCGTTGAAGCACATCCCGGGCGGCAACCAGGTGGAGTACTTCAAGCAGCCGTCGTCGATGTATGGAACGTCGGAGCACGTCGTGTGGCGTGACGGAAAGCTCGAGGTCGACAACGGGTACTGCAACGATGTCGCGTCGCTGCAGTTCTTCTCCGGCCACGTGCCGACGAAGCGCGCGAACTGCAAGCCCAACGAGGTGGAGGTGCCGTCGCTCGTCGGCAAGACGCTGACCTTCGCACGCCTGCGGCTCGCGGCGCAACCGCTGACGCCGAAGTACGTCTACAAACCGGCGCAGCCGAAGCAGCGCCTCGACATCGTGATCGCGCAGTACCCGTCACACGGGAGGCTGTCGTCCTACGACGACGTGACGCTCGTGGTGCCGCGCGCAACGCACGGCGTGGTGCCGGACGTCGTCGGCCTGGATCTCCGCCACGCTCGGCAGAAGCTGCAGGGACGCCGGCTGACCGGTGTCGTCGTTCGCTTCGCGGACGGGCGCGCCGGGCACGTCGTCTCCCAGGCGCCGCCCGCCGGTGTCGCGGCGGCCCCGCACATGCAGGTCAAGCTCGTGGTTGCGCGCGGCTAGAAGCGTTAGCCTCGGGCATGGCCGTTTGCCCGACCTGCCGGCATCGGAACGGGGAGAATGCGAAGTTCTGTGAGCAATGCGGGAGCACGCTCGCTCCGTTCGCGACGACGCAGGAGCAGCGCAAGACGGTCACGGTTCTCTTCTGTGATCTCACCGGCTCGACCGCACTCGGCGAATCGCTC
>JAXDMA010000247.1:0-5971 GCA_034666305.1 Vulcanimicrobiota bacterium | reverse complement strand
GCGCATCTCCGGTTTGATCAGCGAGTGCCCCACCTGCGAGCGCACCGGGATCCCGCCGTGCTCGAGCACCGCTTCGGGCACGCTGCGCGAGCAGATCAGGTTGTAGAGGATCTTCGAGCCCGGATACTTCTTGAGCGTTGCGACGCCGACCGCTGCGGTGACGATGCTGCCGTCGGGGAAGCCGCCCTTCTCATCGACGAGGAACATGCGGTCGGCGTCGCCGTCGAATGCAGCGCCGAGATCGCAGTGGTTCTCCAGCACCGCCTTGCGCAGCGCGAGCTTGTTCTCGTCCTCGATCGGCGATGCCGGATGGTTCGGGAACGTGCCGTCGAGCTCGAAGAAGAGCGGGATCACTTCGCACTGCGGCAAGTACTTGAACACGTACGGCACCGTGAGGCCGGCCATGCCGTTGCCGGCGTCGATCGCGATCTTGTACGGCTTGATCTTGGCGACGTCGCGGATGAACGACACGCAGTGCTTGCCGAAATCGTCGAGGATCTCGCGCGAGCCGACCGTTCCCTTGCGCCCCGGGTCCGTGAAGTCGCCGGAGAGCGCGAGGTCGCGCACGTCGCCCAAGCCCGTGTCGAGCGAGATCGCTTGCGCTTGGTCGCGGCAAAACTTGAGCCCGTTGTACTGCGCGGGGTTGTGCGACGCCGTGATCATCACGCCGCCGTCGAAACCGTAGTGCCCGACCGCAAAGTACAGGGCGTCGGTGGAGATCAGCCCGATGTGCGTGACGTCGGCACCGGCGTCGGTCGCGCCGCGCGTCAGCGCCTCGAGGAGAGCGTCGCCGGACGGCCGCATGTCGCGGCCGATGCAAATGTTCGTGCGGCCGAGGGCCTGCACGAACGCGCGACCGATCCAATACGCGACCTCGGGGGTGAGCTGGGTTCCGACGATCCCGCGAACGTCATAGCTCTTGAAGATCGACGTGTCGAACGTATTGGGCATATCGGATCGGCTTTCGGAGCGCTAAACGGGGGCACCTACGGGCACCCGATCTCGCGTGCGGGGTTCGCAAGCCGGCTTCTCGCTGATCGAGATCCTCATCGCGACGGCGCTGTTCACCGTCGTCGCGTTCGGCGCGTTCGAAGTCGTGCGGCAGCTCGTCGCCGACGCGCGGCAGCTCACCGCGCGTCACACGGCGTACGCGTCGCTCGAACGCCTCACGGCGCAAATGCGCGCGGAAGCGCGCAGCGCGACCGCGATCTGGGCGAGCGCATCGAGCGCGGGAAGCGTTCGCGATGATTGCGTGCAAGTGGATTTCTTCACCGCCGACGCCGCGGGTCCGAAGTTTTGGAGCTATCGGAACTTTCCCAACCACACCACCGCCGACGCGATCGCGAGCGACGTGGTGCAGCGCGTCGCCGCGACGTCGCCGATCGCGCCGTGCAATGCCGAGCAAGAAGGCACTGTCGTGCTGACGCACGTGCGCGCGCCGTTGTTCGTGTCGATCGTCACGCCGGCAACGCTTGCGGCCCATCAGGACGGCTATCTCGCGCAAGGCGACTCGCCGTTCGTCGCGACGAGCGTTCCGCCGACGGCGGCGATCCCGCTCGGCGTGCTCGACGCGAGCGGCGCGCCCGTTCGCGGCGGAAATGCGCTGGTCGAATTGCGGCTCGACACCGACGACGGATCGCGCGTGGTCGACCTGCTCCCCGGCGTGTTCCCGAACGGGTTCACCGAGGTGCTGCGCTACACGTGCAGCGAGCGTTGCGACGTCGGCCACGACACGGCCGCGGCCAAGACGCTCACGAGCTGCGCGCTCGCGTGGCAGCCGGGCTGGAGCACGTTCGTGCGCTGGAGCGATTACACCACGAACGCCGACGGGTCGCTGTCGTTTCCCGGCGGCTGGTTCATCGCGGGAACGTTCGTATTCACCTACGCGGGGACGCGCGCATCGGACGGCGGCACCGACACGCTCGAGAAGCCGTATGCCGTCACCAATTGGGATGCAGCGCGCGACTACGCGGCGTTCCCGCCCGATCGCGCCGCGGCGGACGGATCGCGCGCGGGAAGCTTCGCGCCGTGGGACGTGCGCGCCGAAGCGCCGTCCGCGTGGCTCGCCGACTTCACGCCGTACCTTGCCGCCGGCGAGAGCGCGCCGCTCGCCGCCGAGCAGCAGCGCTGCGATGCCGTCCAAGTGCAAGGAGCCTCCGGTGGATTCTACGCGAACGGCTGAGCGCGGCTTCACCGTGCTCGAGGTGGTGATCTGTGTCGCACTTCTGGCGGTGGTCAGCGCCGCGACGTTCGGTGCGTTCGCGGCCGTCGCGCGCAATGCGACGCCGGGCGCCGCGCGCGACGTCGCGCTGATGGCCGGCGAGAACGCGCTCGCGCGAGCGCGCGCCGCGGTCGCCTACGCGTCGTCGCCCAATCAGGATGCGAGCGCGCTGCTTGCCGGTCGCGCGCGCGCGCTGCGGCCCGGTGCAACCGCCTACGTCGCGGGCGCGCAGCTCCGCGCCGGCGCGTCGTGCGGCGACGCGGTACCGCGCGTGCTGCGGCTGCCGGTCGTCGCGACGTACGACGCGGCGAACGAGCGCTTCACCGTCGTGGTGACGTATCCGCGCGATCCGTGTCGCGTCGCGGGCGACACCGCGACCGTGACGCTGGCGGAGACGCTGCCGCCGTCGGTGTATCCGCCCGGCCAAACGATCCACCGCGACGTGGCGCCGCCGGCGCGGATGTAGCGTGCTCGGAACGACGGTCTGGCTCGTGGTCGTCATCGGGCTGCTGGCAGTTGCGCTGATGAACGGCGCGGCGGCGTTCGGGCGCGCGGGCGTCCAGGCAGCCGCCGACCATGCGATCGACGCCGCCATGCACGACGCCGTCGCGGAGTACCAGAACCGCTTGCAAACCGCGGCCGAGCACGCGCAGCCGCAGGCCTCGCCGCTCGAGGGAACCGTCGCCGGCGATGCCGGCGCGCCGGGAACCCCCGCCTTCACGCTGGCGTACTCCGTCACGCCGACGACGCTCGCCGCTCCGGACTGCTCGCAGACCGCCGGCCCGTCGACCGGGCCCGATACGATCGCGTGGCTGCAATGCGGCGGCTTCGTCCGCGAGTCGCGCATGTCGCTGCGGGTGGTCGTGCGCGTGCTCGACGCGACCGGCACCGAGACGCTCGCCCAGCGGGAACAGTTCGTGACGCTGCGGCTGTTCGGGGAACCGCCCTACAGCGCGGTCGTCGGGCGCAAAGACGCGAGCGCGGGCGACCCGGCCGCAAGCGGCGCGCTTGCCGCGCCGGCCCACGAAGGCGACGTGGGCGGCGACACCGTCAGCGGCATTTCACCGGCGCCGGAAGCGAGCGCCGGGCCCAGCGCGTGGCCGGCCGGCGGGACGCTGATCCACGTTCGGTACGAATGCCGCGACGGTGCCGGCCGCTGCGCGAACGCGGCGCCGCCCGATCCCGACGCCGGGCTGCGTGCGGGGACGCATTGGGCCAACGGCAACCGGCCCAAAATGTGACAAGGCGCCGCTAAGGGGCTTTTCCGGAGGCGCCGATAGTATCAGTGCCGGGTCACGGATGAAGGGAAATCAGCATGATGCTGTACGGGTTTGGGCGCGAGGCTCGTCATGACTGACGAAGACGCCCGCGCATTCTTCGCTTGGGCCGAGCGCGAAAAGGTCATCACGCGCCTGATGTACGCCGGCAAGCTCGGTTTCGGAGAGCTGGCGCTGCGCCGCCAGATGAACTACGACCGGCTCCTCGCCGAGACGGCCTCGCAGCCGAAGCTGGACCTCAGCAGCAATCAGTAGCCCGGGCCGCCCCTCATGGGGTGACGGGCGAAAGGAACGACGCGAGCGCTTCGTCAACGGCGTCGGGCTCTTCCTCATGCGGCAGCAGGCCGCTGTGCGCGAACGTCGCGAGGCGCGCACTCCCGGTGAGCCGTACGAACTCATCGGCGTTCGCGCGCGAGTTGACCGATGATGCCAGCTCGCCCCACAGCACCTGCAGCGGCGTCGTGAGAAACGGAAGATCGCGCGCGACGTCGCAGTCGAGCGCGCCCCCGACGAAGGCGGCCGGCACATAGCGCGCCCCCGGCTGGTGCGTGACCGCGTAGTAATGGTCGACCACGTCGGGCGTGACGTGTGACGGGTCGGCATAGACCTGCTTGCGCAAGAACGACCGAATCGACGCCTTCGAAGCAAGGGCGTTGAACGCGGCCTCGCCGAGCACGGGCGAGCGAAACAGCGCCGTGATCGCCGGGCCCGGACCCTTGGGGCCTTTGTCGAGCGTCCCGCCCAGGCCGGTCGGGCAGATCACGGCGAGCCGCGCGATGCGTTCGTTGGCGCGCGTCGCGGCGCGGATCGCGAAGGCGGCGCCCAGCGACGAAGCGACCACGCACACCGGCTCGCCGGCGAGCGCGTCGAGCGCGTCGACGATCTGCTCGACGAACAGCTCGGCGTTGTACGCGAGCTTCGGCTTGTCGGAAAGTCCGCAACCGATCAAATCGAAGGCGACGACGCGATGCCGTTGCGCGAGCAACGCGAACAGCTTGCGAAACTCGTACGACGAGGCCCCGGCGTAGACGCCGTGCACGAGAAGCACCGGCGAACCGGTGCCGGCCTCGGTCGCGAAGATCTCGCTGCCGTGCCACGACCACGGACGGCGCGTACCGCCAAGCGCGTTCGTCGGTACGGGAGCGTTGCTGAGCGCGCGATTCGTGGCCGCAAGAGCGCCGGTCAGGCCGGCACCGGCGAGGAACGGTCGAACGATTTTCTTCACGCCTTCCCTACGTACCCACGAAGGACCGTACCGCGATCCCGTCGCAACCGCCCTTCCGTGGTCGCCCGCGTCCTCGGCGCACTTGCCCTGCTAGCCGCGGTGAGTTTTTCCGCGCAAGCGGCGCCCTGCGGCGTCTCGCCGGGGCGTGCGGTGTTTCTGAAATCCGGCGACCTCGACCCCGACGTGTTCGTGTGGGACACCAAGCAGCGCGTGATGGACTACGCCGGCGGCTCGTGGGGCGCCGGCGAGGTCATGGCGCACACGCTGCTCGCAAAGCCCGGCACGCGAGCCGTCATCGTGCAGTGCACGCCCGACGCGGTCCACACCAAGGGCGGCAGCACGCGGGACGCGATCGGGATCAAACTGGTCAATGGGCCCAACAAAGGGCGGTACGGCTGGGTGACGTCGGACGACGTCCACGAGCTCGCGCGGCGGTAGCCCCCAACGGGCGTTCGCCATTTGGACAGCGCGCGCGACCGAACGTAGGCGCCGCGTCCAATTGAAGTACGCATTGCGACGAACGTCGTCTCCACACGTCGTGCGCGAGCGCTGATTCGTTCGCCAAATCCCCAATGCCGCGGCGAGGCGACTCCCATAAAATGGGGTCGTGGACAAGATCAGCGCCGGTGACACCGCTTGGGTATTGGCTTCCGCCGCTCTCGTCATGATCATGACGCCGGGGCTCGGATTTTTCTACGGGGGACTCGTCCGCCGTAAGAACGTGCTTTCGACGGTGATGCACAGCTTCTTCATTCTGTGCCTCATCAGCGTGCAGTGGGTGCTGTGGGGGTACTCGCTCGCGTTCGGCCCGGATTGGAAGGGCTTCGGTATCATCGGCGATCTGTCTTGGATCGGATTGAACGGCGTCGGGGTCAAACCGAACGCCGACTATGCGGCGACGATTCCGCATCAAGCGTACATGGTGTTCCAACTCATGTTCGCCGTCATCACCCCGGCGCTGATCAGCGGCGCGTTCGCCGAACGCAAGCGCTTCAAAGCGTTCATCCTGTTCAGCCTGCTCTGGGCGACGTTCGTGTACGATCCGCTCGCCCACTGGGTGTGGGGACACGGCGGCTGGCTCGGCAAATTGGGCGCGCTCGACTTCGCAGGCGGAACGGTCGTCCACATCTCGTCGGGCGTGTCCGCACTGGTCGCGGCTTGGGTGCTCGGCAAGCGCATCACGCACCGGCCGGGTGAAGACGTCGAGCCGCACGACATCCCGATGGTCGTGCTGGGCTGCGCGCTCCT
>JAXDMA010000246.1:0-4488 GCA_034666305.1 Vulcanimicrobiota bacterium | reverse complement strand
GACTCCAACGACGAAGCGATCGCGTGGCTGCGCGCCAACGTGAAGCGCGGCGACGCGATCCTGCTCAAAGGCTCGCGCAAGTACAAGATGGAGCAGATCGCCGAAGCGCTCGGGGCGACGGTGTTCGCATGATCCCGGTCGCGATTCGCGAGAGCGGTTTGCCCGAAGGTCTCGTCGCGATCCCGGTGCGCACGCGTCTTATTGCCCCCGGCGACGATCTGGCCGTCATCGTCGGGGAAGCGATCCGCGGGATCGCGCGGCCGGGCGACGTCGTGGTGATCGCGGAGACCGCGGTGGCGATCGCGCAGTCGCGCTTCATCCCCGCGGAGTTCATTCGCCCGTCGCGCCTCGCCCTCATGATGTCGCGCAAGGCCGGCGGCATGGCGACCGTCAGCCAGCCGGAATCGCTGCAGCTGGTGATCGATCAGGCCGGGCCGCTTCGCGTGCTGTGGGCGGGAATCGCGCACGTGCTCGGCCGGCTGCGCGGAAAGCGCGGCGCGTTCTACGAGATACTCGGCGAGGAGATCGCCGCGATCGACGGCTACACCGGCACGCTGCCGCCGTACGAGCGCGCGATCGTGCTCGGCCCCGCCGACCCCGATCGCGTTTCCGCCGAGCTCGCGGATGCGCTCGGCGTGCACGTCGCGATCGTCGACGCGAACGACTTGCGCAAGGCGAAGGCGCTGGGCGCGTCGCCGCACGCGAACCGCGACGCGGTCGAGCGCGCGCTCGTCGGCAACCCGCACGGCAACGGCGACGAACAAACACCGATCGTCATCCTCGCCTGGCGCGGCACCGGGCCACATCCGCTGGTGACACCGTGATCGCCGACAGTTGGGTCGTCGTTCATATTCCTTGGTGGGTACCGGCCGGCTGGATCTTCCCGGGCCGTTCGGGTGCATTGTTCGTTCCGCTGATCTTCGGCGTCGTGGCTGGATTTGCGTTGACCGGGCTGCTCGGGAAACCGTACATCGGGTTGCTGCGCCGCATCTCAGCACGCCAGGTAGCCTACGAGGACGCGCCCTCGACGCATCAGGCGAAGACGGGCACGCCGACGATGGGCGGCGTCCTGTTCGGCATTGCGCCGCTCGTCGCGCTCGCATTCTTGCCTTCGCGCGAGACGTTCGCCCTCGCCGTTCTCATCTACGGCTGCATGGCGATCGGGGCGATCGATGATGTCGCGAAAATCCGCGGGCGACAAAATCGCGGCTTGCGCTCGTTGCCGAAATTCGCGCTGACCGCGGTCGCCACGGTCGCCTTCCTCCTTGTCGCCGGACCGCAGCCGGCGTTTCTCCTCGGCATCGGCGACGTGTCGCCGTGGCTTTGGTACGGTCTTTCGATCTGCGTCGTGCTGGCGACCACGCATGCGGTGAACTTGACCGACGGCCTGGACGGCCTTGCGTCGGGCACGGCGATCCCACCGCTGCTCGTGCTCGCGGTCGCCGCGTTCGCAGCGGTGGACCGGGCCGGCCTCACCGCCTTTGCCGCGCTCTGGGTTGCGGCGGCGATGATCGGCGTGTTGCTCGGCTTTCTGGTTTACAACCGCCATCCGGCGCGCGTCTTCATGGGCGACACGGGCTCGCTTGCGCTCGGCGGTGCGATCGCAGGCATAACGATTCTCACCGACGCGCATCTCCTGCTGTTACTCATCGGCGGCGTGTTTGTGGCTGAAACCTTGAGCGTCATCATTCAAGTCGCATCGTACAAGACGACGCGCCGGCGGGTTTTCCGGATGAGTCCGCTCCACCATCATTTCGAACTGGTCGGATGGCCTGAAACGGTCGTCACGACGCGCTTTTGGATCGCTTCTCTCGTTTTCTCCCTACTGGGCTTGGCCCTGATTTCACGTACTGCAACATGATCGAATCAACGAGCGGCCGCTTCGACCGCACCGACCACGCCCTTGTCATCGGCCTCGGCCGCAGCGGCCGCGCGAGCGTCGAGGTGCTGCGCACGCGGCTCGGCTCGGTCGTCGCGATCGACGAAGCGCCGCCCGAGCAGCTCGCCGACGCGCTCGAAGAATTGCGCGCCGCGAACGTGCGCTTCATCCAACCGGCCGAGCTCGACGAAGCGCTCGAGCACGTCACGGTCGCCGTGCTGTCGCCGGGGATTGCGCTGAACAACCCGCTGGTGCGCCAAGTGCAAGCGAAGGGCATCCCCGTGTTCAGCGAGGTGGAAGTCGCGTACCGTCTCTGCGCCGCGCCGATCGTCGCGGTCACCGGCACCAAAGGGAAGACGACGACGACCGCGCTCATCGGCGCGCTGTTCACCGCCGCCGGCAAAACGGTGCACGTCGGCGGCAATATCGGCAACGCGCTGATCCGCGAAACGGTCGACGCGAAAGCCGACGACTGGGTGGTGGCCGAGGTGTCGTCGTTCCAGCTGGAGTCGATCCGCTCGTTCAAGCCGAAGATCTCGCTGATCCTCAACGTGACGCCGGATCATCTCGACCGGTATCCCTCGATGGAAGAGTACGCCGAAGCGAAGATGCGCATCTTCGCCAACCAAGGTCCGGGCGACACGTTCGTGGGCAACCTCGACGATCCGATCGTGGCGTCGGCGCCGGGTGAGGACGGCAACCGAATCAAGACGCGCGCCTTGTGGTTCGCGAACGAACCGCACCGCACCACCACGCTGTACCTGCGCGGAGAATCCATCGTGTACGCGCCGCCGACGGGCGACCCGCGCCCGGTCGAGATCATGCGCACGAGCGAGATCCCGCTGCTGGGCAGCCACAACGTCGAGAACGTGATGGGCGCGATCCTGGTCGCGCTCGCCGCGGGCTTGCCGGTCGAAGCGATCCGCGAAGGCGTGCGCAATTTCCGTCCGCTCGCGCACCGTCTCGAACCGGTCGCGGAGATCGAAGGCGTGCGTTACGTCGACGATTCCAAAGCGACGAACCCGGGTTCGGTAATCGCGGCGATGAAGGCGTTCGACCGCCCGATCGTGCTGATCGCGGGCGGCAAGTCGAAGGGCACCGACTTCGCCGAGCTCGGCAAAGTGCTATCGTCGCGTGCGAAAGCCGTCGTGCTGATCGGCGAAGCGGCGGAAGAGATCGCCGGCGTGGTCAAGCGCGCGAAGGTGGAGCACGCGACATCGATGGACGACGCGGTCCACCGCGCCCGCGACCTGGCCGAAGAAGGCGACGTCGTGCTGCTGTCGCCGGGCTGCGCATCGTTCGACATGTTCCGCTCGGCCGAACACCGCGGCGAAGAATTCACCAACTCCGTGCACGCCCTAAAACACCCGGTGGCCGGTGCACGCTAGCGCGCGACGCGTCAGCGTCAGTCCCAACGCCCCAAAACCGCGCCTGCGCGCGCCGCTCAAACCACCCGACCCGCTCCTCCTCGGGCCCGTCGCGTTCCTCGTCGCGCTCGGTCTCGTGATGGTGTTCAGCGCGTCGAGCGCGACGGCGTACTCGGCGTATCACGACACCGCGCATTATCTCAAGCGCCAACTCGTGTACCTCGTCGTCGGCCTGATCGTCGCATACGCGGCCTATCGCGTCGACTATCACAAGCTGCGCAAGATCGCGCCGGGGGTCGTCCTGTTCGCGTTCGTGCTGCTGGTGCTGACGCTGATCCCGCACGTGGGCTATGCGACGGGCGGTGCGCGCCGCTGGCTCGGCTTGCGCGCGCTGTCGTTCCAACCATCGGAGTTCGGCAAGCTGGCGCTGGTCCTATTTCTCGCCGCGAAGCTGTCGTCGCTCGGCGAAGGAATTCGCTCGCTGTCGAAAGGCGTCTTCCCTGCGCTGCTGGTCACCCTCGTGCTCGCCATACCCGTTCTTTTCGAGCCCGACATGGGCACGGCATCGCTCTACATCTTCACCGCGTTCGCGCTTATTTTCACCGCGGGCGCGCGCATCGAGCACCTGATCATGTGCGTGCTCGTGATGCTTCCCGCCGCGCTGATCGCAATCGGTTCGTCGGCCTACAAGCGCGCGCGTATTCTTGCGTTCATGCACCCCTGGAAAGACCCGCAGAACACGGGCTTCCACATCGTGCAGTCGCTGCTCGCGCTCGGCAGCGGCGGGATTCTGGGCCTGGGCCTGGGCGCGTCGCGCCAGAAATACTTCTATCTCCCCGAAGCGCACACCGACTTCATCTTCGCGGTGATCGGCGAGGAACTCGGCATCCTGGGCGCCCTCGGCGTGCTGGTGCTGTTCGTCCTGTTTGCGATCCGCGCGATCACCGCGGCACTGAAGGCGCCCGACCGCTTCGGCATGCTGCTCGCGATGGGCTGCACGTTCCTCATCGTGATCCAAGCCTTCGTGAACATCGGCGTGGTGACCGCATCGTGGCCGGTCACCGGCGTCCCGCTCCCGTTCATCTCGTTCGGCGGCTCCGCGCTCATCGTCTCATTGATCGCCGTAGGCCTAATCGCAAACGTAGGCAGGCACCGAACGACATAACGTGCGCACCGCGCTCGTTATCGCCGCCCTGACCGTTTGTGTCACCCTGAGCTTGTCGAAGGGTGCGCCACCCAGCG
>JAXDMA010000245.1:0-12421 GCA_034666305.1 Vulcanimicrobiota bacterium | reverse complement strand
TAGCCGTCGACGGCGTCGGTGATCTCGATCGTCTCGCTGTTGATGCCGAGCGCGTCGACGATGCGTTGCGCGTCCGACAGCGAGGACGCCGCGGACGATTTGTACGGCATGCAAATCGCGTACACGTTCTTCGGCCCGAGCGCGCGCGCGCACAAATACGCGACGAGCGCGCTGTCGATCCCGCCGGACAGACCGAGGATCGCCCTGCCGATCCCGCGCCGCACGACGAGTTCGTCGTGCAAGAACGCTTCGAGCCACCGCGCTGCGAGTTGCGGGTTGATCGCCAGCGACGGCTCGTCCATGCGCGCCTCGACCACCGGGAGCAGCGTGGTCATTCGCGCTCCTTGCGCGTGCTTGCACGCTCCTCTAGCCGGCGCAGCACCGGAATCTCGTCGTCGAGCCACAGATCCGGCAGCACCGCGGACAGGTCGCCGAGCAGCGGGATCGTGGCACGCGCGAGGTCGATCTCGTCGCGGTCGAGCCGAACGCTCACGATGCACGCGTCGAGCGGGCCCGCGGATTCGAGCAGCTCGCCGCGCGGTGAGTACGCGCACGTCCCGCCCGACATCCCCTTGCCGCCCTCGAAGCCGGTGAGCCCCGCGTACAGCACGTACACGCCATGTTCCGCGGCGGCCGACGACAGGATCGCCTTCCACCGCGCGGTGCTCTCGAGCTCGTCGTCGGCGCACAGACCGCGGCCGGGCGACGCGCTCGGCACGATCAGCAGCCGCGCGCCCTTGAGCGCGGCCACGGTCGGCATGATCGCATGCCACGCGTCCTCGCAAATCAGCATCGCCGCGGTGGCGAACGGCGTCTCGAACACCGACAGCCGGCGGCCGCGCGTGAGAAAACGCTCCTCGTCGAACACGCCGTACGTCGGCAAGAACATCTTGCGGTGAACGTGCACGATGCGCGGCCCGCCGGGCTCACCGCAGCGCACGTACAGCGCGCTGTTGTGGAACGTCCCGGCGACGTTCTCGTAAAAACCAACCACCACGTCGCATGGCCGCGTCGCACCCGACACGCGCCAATGCTCGTCGACGTGCCGCGCCATCGTCTCGGCTTCGAGCGCGAGCTCGTACACGGCGCCTTCGAGAAAATAGCCCGTGAGCGCCGCTTCGGGAAACACGATCAGCTCGGGCGCGTCGTCCCCGTGCGCCAACTGCGCGAAGACGTCGCGCATCGCCGCGAGGTTCGCGGCAAAGTCGCCCTTGCGCGGCTTGAACTGAACGAGCGCCGCGTGCATGTTACTTCGCGACGGCCAGCGACGGAGCGGTGCCCACCTGCTCGGCGAGCTCTTCGGCGGGATACGTCAGGATCTCGACGAGCGTCGGGTGCAAGTGCGGGATGCGCGCGTAGTCCTGCACCGTCGCGCCGTAGGCCATCGCGACGATCAGCGGCTCGATCAGGTCGGACGCGTCGGGACCGAGGATCGCCGCGCCCAGGATGCGTCCGTCGGCCGGCGACGCCATCATCTTCACGAAGCCCTTGGTCTTGCCGATCGCGACGGCCTTGCCGTGGTCGTTGAACGGATACGACGCGCGGATGAACGCGACGCCGGCGGCTTCGAGCTCGCGCTCCGTCTGGCCCACGACGGCAACCTGCGGATCGGTGAACACGGTGTGCGTCTTGCTCAGCGAGTAGTCCACGCGCTCGCGCGCCCCCGTAGCGGCGTTGCGCCCAGCGATCTCGCCTTGCTGGATCGCGACGTGCACGAGCAGATATTGCCCGGTCACGTCGCCGACGGCGTAAATGTCCGGGTTCGACGTGCGCAGCGTGTCGTCGACCGGGATGCCGGTGATGTCGTGGTGCTCCACGCCGGCATTGTCCAAATCGATTCCGCAGACGTTCGGCACGCGACCCAGCGCGTAGAAGATCTCGTGCGCCGCGACCTCGTGCTCGCCGTCGCTTTGCGTGTAGTGGACGACCTTCATGCCATCGTCGCGCACGCTCACGCGGTGCACCTGCGCGCCGAGCTCCACGCGGATGCCTTCCTCGCGGAAGTACTCCGTGAGGCCGAGGCCCACGTCGTGGTCCTCCCCGGAGAGCAAGTGCTTCGAACGCAGCACCATCGTCGTCGGCACGCCGGCGCGGTGAAAGAACTGGCCGAGCTCGCTGCCGACGTATCCGCCGCCGAGCACGACGAGCGACTTCGGCGGCGACTCCAGATCGAGCGCCGCGTCGCTGTCGATGAAGCCGGCTTCGCGCAAGCCCGGCACGGCGGCGGGGGCCACGCTGCTGCCCGTAGCAATGACGAACCGCGGCGCGTACAGCACCTCGTCGCCGACGCGCAGCGTGGTCCGCGACTCGAAGCGCGCGCTTCCCGTGAACACGGGGAACGTCTCGATGCCGGCGATGCGATAGTCCGCCCAGCCCGCGACGAGCGTTCGCTTGCGTTCCGCCAGGGCGCGATAGTCCAACGACGGTTCGCCCGCGCGCACCGCGAGCTGGCCGGCGCCGCGGATCTCGTGGAGCAGGTCGCCGGTCGCCAGCAGCGTCTTGGACGGCATGCACCCGCGCAAGATGCAAAGGCCGCCCAGCGGGCCATGGTCCACCAGCGCGACGCTGGCGCCGAGGTCGCGCGCGGTCCGCGCCGCGGCGTACCCGCCGCTCCCGGCGCCGACGACGATCACGTCGAATCGATTCGGAATTGTTCTGCTCCCTCGGGACCCGAGCCCCGTGTGTGTTGACACGTCCGACGAAGCGGACGGTTCCGCTTGCAGCGGACGCTTCCGCCACCCGTGCTCCGAGTTCATCGCAGGGCGGGGATGACACGCAAAAGGCTCAGGACCTTCGGCAGCTGAACGAGCCGGACCGTGGATCTCGCCCTCGTCGGGAACGCCCGGTCCAAACCAGTCGCGTTCGCCGCGGTCGTCGGCCGCCCGGCCGTCATCACCGTGGGCTTGGCCGGCCTCAGCCTGGGCTTCTACCTTTGGTACGCGCTCGCACTGCGCGGCCCGCACGGCGCCGTGTTCCTGGAGCTCAGCTTCCTGCTGGCGCTGGTCGCGGGCGTCACGACCGCGTTTGCCGGCTGGATCGCCTACGGTCACTACTTTGCGCGCCGCGCGCGGGTGGACGAGATCACGGCGCTGCGTTACGACGCGCTGTCGTGGGCGTCGCTGGTGCTGCTCTGGGGAACCTTGCTCGCGCCGAGCGTGGCGAACGGCACCGGTCGCGCCGCCGCCTTCGCGCTGAGCGGCTTCGTGCTGGCGAAGCTGGTCGTCGCGGCCCGCTTCAACCGCACGGTCCGCGACGTCGCCCTCACGTTCATCATGACGCGGCTGCCGATGATCGCGATCGCCGAGCTCGCCGCGATGGTGATCGGGCAGCGGCCCGGCGTGCACTACGCCGCGTCCGACAACCCGCTGCTCGCGGTGTGGGGACGCTGGGACGCCGAGCACTACCTGCGCATCGCGGGGCAAGGGTACTTCGGAACGGAGCCCGCGTTCTTTCCGCTGTACCCGCTGCTGATCCGCATCGTCAGCGGCTTCACGGGGTCGCTGCTGGTCGCCGGGCTGATCGTGTCCAACGTCGCCAGCTTCCTCGCGCTGCTCTATCTCTACAAGCTCGTCGAGCACGAGTACAACCGGCACGTAGCGCAGCGCGCGACGTTCTTCGTGTCCATCTTCCCGACCGCAATCTTCTTCTCGGCCGTGTACAGTGAATCGCTGTTCCTGTTTCTCACCGTCGCCTCGTTCTATTACGTGCGCGAGCGGCGCTGGCTGATGGCGGGCGTCTTCGGGTTCTTCGCGGCGCTGACGCGCTCCGAAGGCATCTTGCTCGCCGCGCCGCTGTTCATCGAATGGGTCATCGCGGCGCGCGAAGGCGGCCGCGAGTTCTTCCGCTACTGGGTGGACGACGTCGTGAAGCCGCTGCTGGGCATGGCGCTGGTGCCGCTCGGCCTAGCGGCGTACATGGCGTACATGTGGGTGATCGTCGGCGACCCGCTGCGCTTCTCGCACGTGCAGATCCACTGGGGCCGGTATTTCGCCCCGCCTTGGGTGTCGCTCTCGAACACCGTGCACAAGATCGCGACCGCGCACACCACGCAGACCGTCGCGAACGAGAGCCTCGAGCTGGCGTTCACCGTGTTGATGGTGGTCGTGCTGGCGGTCGGCTTCCGCCGGCTGCGGCTGTCGTACGTCGTCTACATGGCGCTCTCGATCGTGATCCCGATGTGCACGGCGAGCCTGATGAGCATGCCGCGCTTCGCGCTCGTGTTGTTCCCGATGTTCGCGCTGTTCGGACTGTGGGGCGCGCGCCCGACGTTCCAGAACGCGTACGTCGCCTTCTCCTTGCCGCTGCTGGGGCTATTCACCGTGCTGTTCGCCGATTGGTACTGGGTCGCGTGAGCGCTCCCGAGAGCTCCCAGCCCAGCCTCTTCCACCGGGTGCGCAAACGCCGCGGCGTGCGGCAATTCGTGAAGTTCGGGATCGTCGGTGCGTCCGGCTTTCTGGTGAACTTCGTCATCTTCACGCTGCTCCAGCGCGTGGTGCCGAATCACGCGGACCCGGTGCCGTACAACGTGATCTATTCGATCGCGTTTCTGTCCGGCGGCGTGTCGAACTACTTTCTGAACCGCGCGTGGACGTTCAGGTCCACCGGACACGCCGGCCGCGAAGCCGTGCAGTTCCTGAGCGTCTCGGTGCTCGCGCTGCTCGTAGGTTTCGGCGTCTCGGCCCTGACTGGCCCGCATTTCGGCTACGGGCACAAGACGTGGTTCCTGGCGACGCTCTCCGGCATCGTGGTCAACTTCTTCGTCAACAAGTATTGGACGTTCCGGTCGGTCGCATGACGCCGGCGCGGCTGTTCTGGTTCGCGGTCGCGGCTTTCACCGCCATCGGCGCGCTGCTGCGCCTCAAGGGCATCCACGACCCGATCTTCGACCATCCGGGCTGGCGCCAGGGCGACACCGCCGCGATCGCGCGCAACTTCGCGCAGCTGCAGTACAACATCTTCTTCCCGCAGACCGACTACAACGGTCCGCCGCCGAACTACGTCGAGCTCGAGCTGCAGATCGTGCCGTTTCTCGCCGCGACCGTGTACAAGCTCGTGGGCGTGCACGAGGTGATCGGGCGGCTGATCTCGCTCGCGTTCGGGATCGCGACCATCCCGGTGGTCGCCGCGTTCGGGCGCTGGCTATGGAAGTCCGACGTCGCCGGCTTCATCGCGGCCGCGACGTTTGCGGTACTGCCCGGCGCATGGTACTACAGCCACACGTTCATGCCGGACACGGCGATGGTGTTCTTCACGACCTGCGCGCTGTTCGCGTGCGCGCACTGGATCGTGGACCGCGATGCGGCTTGGCGCGGCTGGTGGCTGCCGGCGGTGCTGCTGATGACGGCGTTTCTCGCCAAGCCCGTCGCGGTGACCGCGGCGATCCCGATCGCTGCCTGTGCCGTTGCGGCACTGGGTTGGCGTCGCGCGCTCGTCCGCCCGCAACTGTGGGCGCTTTTCGCAGTCGCCTTCATGCCGTTAGCGCTGTACGACGCGTTCGTTTCTGCGCACGCGGAATGGCACTGGGCCAGCGGCATCACGAAACTGCACGTGATCCCGTCGCTCGTCGCGGCGCTCACGTCGCCCGCGGCATTCCTCGCGAAGCTCGGCGCGTTCGCAAACGCGTTCAAGCTGCTGTCGACGACGATGCTCGGCCCCGTCGGCTTCGTGCTGGCAATGGCGGCGTGCGTGGTGCCGTTCCGCTCGCGCAGCGACGCTCTGGTGTGGGGGTGGCTGGGCGGCGGGCTGCTGTACGCGTACGTCGTCGTCACGGTGGAGCGCGTCGACTATTACCTTTACTTGCTGCTCCCGCTTGCCGCGCTGCTCGTCGGGCGGCTCGGCGACTTCGCGCTGGAGCGGTACGCCGAGGCGCCGCAGCGGCGTACGACCATGGCCGCACTCGCGGCAATCGTGTGGATCGTCGCGCTCATCGCGGGCTACCGCGAGATCGCCCCGTACTATCTGTGGAGCAGTGCGAATTACGTTCGCGCGAAACAGCTCGACGCGACGCTGGCGCCGGGCGCGCTCATCGTGATGGGGCACTACGACCCGTCGATCCTGTACACGATCGGGCGTAAGGGCTGGGAAGAGGATCCGCACTTGTGGACGCCGTTCAACGAGCAGAGCGCGATCCGCAAAGGCGCACGGTATTACGTGTCGGTCGAGCACGCGCGCCTGAAACAAACGAACCTCGAGCTCTACTGCTGGCTGGCGCGTTTTCCGGTGCTCGATCCGGCCGCCAAATGGCCGGTGTACCAGACCGACCTCGCGAAGGTGCTGCCGGGAGCGGAGGAACGCTGGCGCGCGTTTCGGCGGCGCGAGATGGCCGGCGCGTTCGCCAACTGGAGACGAGAATGGAAATCGGGTCCCGACCCGTGCCCGATGCGACAATCCTGAGAACGGTCGCCGACCTCGACGCCGACGTCGAGGTGCTGCGTTCGCACGCGCGCACATGGGCGCGCCTGGGCATCGCCGGAAAGATCCGCCACCTGCGCGCGATGCGTACGGCCACGATCGACGTCGCGCAACAGTGGGTCGACCTGGGCGCCGGCGCCAAGGAGATTGCGGGCTCGCAGCTCGCGGGCGAAGAGTGGCTGTCCGGTCCGTATGCGCTGCTGACGGCGATCGACCGGCTCATCGCGACCCTCGCGGGGATCGCGCGCAACGGCACGCCGCCGATCCCGCCCGGCGCGATTCGCACGCGCCCCGACGGTCAAGTCGTGGTCGACGTGTTTCCGGTGGACAACGCGGACCGCATCCTGCTCAACGGACTGCACGCCGAGATCTGGATGCAGCCCGAGGTGACGCGCGCGAACTTGCGCGAGAACACGGCGAGCTTCTACGGGCGCACCGAACCCGACGGCATCGTCACGCTCGTGCTCGGTGCGGGCAACATCGCGAGCATCCCGCCGCTCGACGTGCTCACCGCGCTGTACGCGCACGGCAGCGTCGCGCTGCTCAAGCTCAACCCGGTGAACGCCTACCTCGCACCCGTCTTCGCGCGCGTGTTCGCTTCGCTGATCGGTGAGGGCTTCGTGCGCATGGCCGACGGCGGTGCGGACGTCGGCGCGTACCTGACCGCGCACCCGTCGATCGACGCGATCCACCTCACCGGCGGCGAACGAACGCACGACGCGATCGTGTTCGGCGCCGGGCCCGAAGGCGAAGCGCGCAAAAGCGCCGGGCAGCCCGTCGTGACGAAACCCGTGACGAGCGAGCTGGGCAACGTGACGCCGGTGATCGTGGTGCCCGGTCCCTGGCACGAATCGGATCTCGGCTTTCACGCCGCGCACATCGCGACGCAGAAACTGCACAACGCCGGGGCGAACTGCATCGCCGCGCAGGTCGTCGTCACGTCCGCCGCGTGGGATCTCGCGCCGCGCTTCTTGGCGAAGGTGCGCGAAGCGCTGGGCGACGCGCCGCCGCGCCCGTCGTACTATCCGGGCTCGCGCGAACGCGTGCGCGCCGTCGAGACCGAACATCCGGGCGCGGAAAGCGTCGGCGTGCCGATCGACGGCGTGAATCGCACGTTCGTCGGCGGCCTCGATCCGGCCAACGCCGACGAGTCGCTCTTTCGCACCGAGACGTTCGGCCCCGTGCTCGCGCAAACCGCGCTGCCCGGCGCGGATGCCGCGGAGTTTTTGCGCAACGCGGTCGCGTTCGCGAACGAGCGCCTGCGCGGCACGCTCGGCGCGGCGATCTTGATCCACCCGCAGACGATACGCGAGCTTGGTGCCGGCTTCGACGACGCGATCGCGGCGCTGCGCTTCGGTTGCGTCGCGGTGAACGCGTGGCCCGGCATCGGATTTACGCTTGCGACCGCGACGTGGGGCGCGTTCCCGGGCAACACGGTGGACGACGTCGGCAGCGGGATCGGGATCGTGCACAACGCGTACCTGTTCGACAAGCCGCAGAAGACCGTCGTGCGCGCGCCGTTCGCGCCGTTCCCGCGCTCGCTGGCGAACGGCGAACGCACGCTGCTGCCGGTGCCGCCGTGGTTCGTGACGCATCGCCGCGCCGCCGCGGTGGGCCGCGCACTGTTCGACTACACGGCGAAGCCGAGCGCGCTGCGCATGGCCGCCACGATCATCGCGGCGATGCGCGCCTGAAGGAAAACCGGCCGCTTCCTACTAATGAATCCGTAGTTCACGCCGTCTCAGCTGGAGGCTCTTTCATGCGTCACGTTCGCCCGGTTCTGCGGGGCCTCGGCCTGGTCGCCGCGATCGCCCTCGGCGTTACGGCAGCGCGCGGAGGCGCCCAGAGCTTGTACGGGCTGAGCGGCCCCGTCGCGCCGGACTCCGCCGCCGCGAAGGCCTCGGCCGCACACGGCTTCGATCTCTCGAGCATCGACCCGACGTGCAAGGCCTGCGACGACTTCGCTCAATTCGCGACCGGGGGCTGGAAAAAGAACAATCCGATCCCGGCCGACCGCACGAACTGGGCGCGCTTCGTGAAACTGTCCCAGGACAATCAAAACGTGGTGCGCGGTATCGTGGAAGAGTCGGCCGCGGCGCACGCCGCGCCTGGTTCGAACACGCAGAAGGTCGGCGACTTCTACGCCTCGTGCATGAACATGCCCGCGCGCAACAGCGCCGGCGTAACGCCCATCCGGCCGTTGCTCGACCGCATCGACGCGACGACGGCCGCCGATCTCCCGGCGACGCTCGCGCAACTGCACGGGCTGTTCGTCGGCGGCTTCTTCAATGCGGGCGGGCGCGTCGACTTGCGCGACGCGGACTCGACGATCGTGGGGATCGGGCAAGGCGGGCTGGGCCTGGGCGACCGCGACTTCTACCTCAAGGACGACGCCAAAGCGCAAGCGATTCGCGATGCCTACGTCAAGCACGTCGGCAACGAGCTGGTGCTGTCGGGCTGGGACGACGCGCACGCGCGCGCTGCCGCGACCCGCATCATGGCGCTCGAGACGTCCATCGCGAAGCTCTCGCGCGACCGCGTCGCGCTTCGCGATCCGAAGCTGAACTACCACAAAACCGACCTCGCCGGCGTGATCGCCGCGGCGCCGGGGTTCGCATGGGACCGGTACTTCGCCGCGCGCACGCTGCCGGCGACGACCGCGCCGATCAACCTCTCGAACGCGGACTATGCGCGCGACGTCGTCGCGCTGATGAACGCGACGCCGCTCGACGACGTGAAGGCGTACCTGCGCTGGCATACGCTCAACGGCTTCGACACGACGCTGTCGCAGGCGTTCGAGGACGAGGCGTTCGCATTCTCGGCGGTGCTGAGCGGCGCCAAGCAGCAGCAGCCGCTGGAGCGGCGCTGCACCTCGGCGGTCGACCAAGCCTTGGGCGAAGCGCTCGGCGCCGCGTTCGTCGCGAAAAAGTTCTCGCCGGCCGCGAAAGACCGCGCGAAGGCGATGATCGCGAACCTGCGCTCGGAGCTGCGCGACGACATTGCGGGCTTGCCGTGGATGAGCGATCCCACGCGGAAGGAAGCGCTCGCGAAGCTCGACGCGTTCACCGTCAAGGTCGGCTATCCCGACGTGTGGACGGACTACTCGAAGCTCGACGTCTCGGCCGGCCCGTACGCGGCCAACGTGATGAATGCGACGCGCTGGGCCGACGCGCGCAGCATCGGCTACATCGGGAAACCGCGCGACCGCGCGCTGTGGGGCATGACGCCGCCGACGGTGAACGCGTACTACAACCCGTCCAACAACGAGATCGTGTTCCCCGCCGGCATCCTGCAGCCGCCGTTCTTCGACCCCGGCAACGACGATGCGATCAACTACGGCGGGATGGGCGCCGTCATCGGGCACGAGATGACGCACGGCTTCGACAACACCGGGCGGCTCTACGACGCGCACGGCAACAACCGCGACTGGTGGGTCGCGGCCGACGCCGCGGCCTACGACCAGCGCGCGCAATGCGTCGCCGACGAGTTCTCGGCGTTCAAGGTGGGCGACCTCAACATCAACGGCAAGTTCGTGCTCGGCGAGGCGATCGCCGATCTCGGCGGCATTACGATCGCGTATAAGGCGTTCGAACGGTCGCAGGCCGGCAAACCGCGCCGCGTCATCGACGGCTTCACGCCCGAGCAGCGTTTCTTCCTCGGCTACGCGCAGTGGTTCACGCGCTCGTTCCGCGACGAAGAGGCGCGCAGCCGCATCACGACCGATCCGCACCCCAACGAGATCTACCGGATCAACGGCACCGTCGCGAACCTGCCGGAGTTCGCGACGGCGTTCTTCTGCAAGCTGAACGATCCCATGGTCCGCCCCGCGGCGAACCAGTGCAAGATCTGGTAGTTGCGGCTTAGGGCAGAATGCCGTCCTGGTAGGTGCTCCCCGTCACGGGCAGCGTCAGGAGCTGGCGGCGGTTGCGGTTGGGGTCGAACGACAGGTGAACCCACACGCGGCGCTCGTGGATCAGCTGGTCGAACTGCAGCGACGACGCTGCGATCTTTTTGCAGATTTCGAACGGCGTGCCGAACGATGCGCACGTGAAGTCGACGGCGAAGCCCAGCGCGTGCGCGCTGTTGGGCACGCCGCCGACCGCCTCGTTCACCGCCTTGTTGCGAAACGCGCTGTTGACGGAGATGCCTCGGTCGCCGAGCAGCGTGCGCACGCCTTCCATCTTTTCGGCGAGCCGCTTGAGCGTCGCCATCATCGCCGGCGGCGGTGAATTGTCGATCCCGGTTCCGGTAACGGTGAGCTCTTCGAGCGTGAAATGCGGTGAAAGTTGCGTCGGCACGGTGACCCCCCTCAGTTAGTGACGATGTGCGGCGTTAGGGCAGCGGCAACAAGCTCGCAGGCGGTGCGAGGTTATCCGCACCATGCTCGGGGACGCCGGACTCCACGAGCTGGCGGTATTGCTGGAGACGATTGGTCAAGCGCGCGACCTCTTCGTTGAGCGCGTAGCTCTGGCGGATCGCCAGCGAAAGGTCCGCCGTGTCGTACGTGTAGTCGAAGCGCTTGAGCGCGGCCAGGATCGCCTGGTTCTGCGTCTTGAGCTGCGTGTACGAACGCCGCAGCGATGCGCCGGTGACCTTGTACAGCGGGTAGTTCGACACGACGATGTCGCGTTTGATCTGCGCCTGCACGATCTCGTTGTGCAGCGTCGCCACCCGGTCGTCACCGGGCGTAAAGCGCGCCGCGACCGCGAGCGCTTCGATCGCCTCGTCGAAGCGGGACGCCGCAAACAAGGTCTGCGCGAGCTTGATCTGCACGGCGGTCAGCCCGGTGCGCGCGTGGACGTTCGCCGGATCGAGCTTGAGCGCGAGCTGGTACGCAACCGACGCGTCGGGATAGTTGCCGCGCCGCAGCGAGACGTCGCCCTGCTGGTTGCGCTCCTTGACGATCCACGAGGCGATGCCCGGCGCGCAGCCGGTGGTGCCGGCCGGGAGCGCGGTGAAGGCAAGCAGCAATGCGAGCGCGCGCACGACGCGCGCGACGACTATTTGCCGTGCGGCCAATGGTCTGCAACCCATGCGATGTACTCCGCGGCCGGGAACAGGATGAGCTGAGCGATGAGCGTGCCGATGAACGCCGTGACGACCAGCCAGAAGATCATGGCGAGCACATCGGTGCGCGGGCGCTCCTTGCGCACCGTCTGGTCGACGATGAACGCCGTCGTAGGATCGATGAACAGCGAGAACGCGATCGTGCCGACGCCGTTGACCAAGCCCGACAACCCGCTGGCCGTCGTGCGCGAGTGCAGGTCGATGACGCTGGCGTAATACGACCCCACGACGCCGACCGAATACACGGCGAACAGCACCATGTTGGCGAACAACAGCGAGCGCGGAACGGCGCCGATCGGGAACTGCGTCAGCGATACCGCGCGAACGCGCAGCTCGGGAAGCAGCTCGACGATCACGCGGGGGTCGAGCAGGCGGGCCAGCGCGCGCGGCACGGAACCGAGCCGCTCGAACGAGCGAATCCCGCGCACGAACATCACGAGGAACATCGGCAGCAGAAACGCGCCGAGCAAAATGCCCACCGAGTTTGCCCCGACGATGATGCGCATCTGGTGGTCGAACCGCGCCAGCGATTCGGGCGTCACCGCCTTGAGGTGCGCATCGAGCGCGGCGTTGGCCGTCGAGTCCGCGAGCGCTCCCAACGCGGGCACCATGAACAGCGACGCCAGCCGGCTGGCGACCACGAGCAAGCTGAAGAGCGAGATCGCGGTTGCGATGCGTCCCGTGATGATCCCGGCGTAGCGCGCGGCGTACGCGCCGATTTGAATCGCCTGGGTCACAACCGTCAGCCCCGCCGCGAGAAGGACGTTCCCCGCGAGGACGTCGCTCACGCCGCCGCGGCTCCCGGGAGCTGCACCCCGCGCACGTCGTTCGGGCCCAGCACGCACAGACCGCGCTGCGCCGGGCCGAGCAGCTCTTGCGCGAGCGCGTCGACCGCGGCAACGTCGACGGCATCGAACGCCGCTTCGACTTCTTCGGTGGAGAT
>JAXDMA010000244.1:0-8342 GCA_034666305.1 Vulcanimicrobiota bacterium | reverse complement strand
ACGACGACCGACCACGGGCTGTTCGCGAGCGCGACGGTTAGGCCGCCGAGCGCCACCTGCACCACGAACATCGCGCCGATGAACGCGATGACCGGCGTGACGCCCGCGATGGTCTTGCGCGCGCGCCAGCCCGTCCACAGCGCGCCCAGCACGAGGAAGGCGTCCACGAACGCGACGAGCCGGTGCGACCACTCGAGCACGACGCCGCCCGCGAGCGGGGGGATCAGCTGACCGTGGCAGAGCGGCCAATCGGGACACGTCATGCCGGCGCCGTTGATGCGCACCCAGCTGCCCAGCACGGCGACCAGCAGCGCCGCCAGGGCAGCCGACAGCGAAAAGGCGCGGAACATCAGGGGTAGGGTACCGCGCGGGGCAGCGAGGTGAAACGACTCAGGTCGTCAACAGCCGGAGGTCGCCGCGATGCTATGGTCGGCGGCGGTCCCTTCGTCCAGCTGGATCCCCTTGGTGAGGTCGTCGAGCACGTCGCCGATCCCCTGGAACTGCTTGTTGTAGCTGTCGGGGACGCCCGGCATGATGGCGCCGGTATTTGCGGCCGCCTGCGCGTTCGGGTACGACGGAACCCGGTTCGCGGCGCGCATCAAGCCGCGTGCTTCCGCGTTGTCCTCGCGACCTTGCAGGATGCTGACGTCGCGCATCAGCTCGACCGCGGCTTTTTTCTGGCGATACAGCGCGCCGCCCAGCGCGTCGGCGAACGTCTTGAGCTCTTCCTTGCGCTTGGGATCCGGCGAGTTCACCGCGTATTCGCGCAGTTTTTTTACTTCCGCGTCGCCGGCCGACGCCGCGATGCGCATCGCTTCGGCGTGCTTCATGAGCGCGTCGATCGCGTTCTTGCGCTGAACGACGTTGAGCTTGTCGAAGTTGGTGTTGTGCAAGTTCGTCGTCAGCACGGCGAGCGTGCGATCGTTGTCGAGCGCTTGCGTGATCGCACCGTTGGCGTGCGCGACGATCGGCACGCACGCCGGCAGCGCGCGAACGCGGCCGATCTCCGTGAGCGGCGTGGGGCGCGGCGCACTGCTCGCCGCGGGGGCGGGATCGGCCGCGGCGAGCGCGACGACGATCGGCAGAAGCATGAACATGGGGACACTGCGACTTCCGTCGTGAGGGCAGGGTATCCTCGGAGTGAACTGTCGAACGACCGACGCCGATGCGGCGAGTCCTCGCCGCCCTCCTGATGGCCGTCGTTCTCGCCGGCTGTCGCGAGGTGCGGTACAACACGAGACGGACCGGGACGACCCCCGTCACGGGTGGCCGTGAGGTCGTCGTCATTCGCGACCGGCGGGCACTCGATGCGATCGGCGTCGCCGTCCCCGTCGATTTCCGGCACGAGTTCGCGGTCGTGCTGCTGATGGGGCCGCACAAGGAAACGGGCTGGACCCAGATCATCGAGCACATCAGCCCCAACACCGAGCGCATTCGCATCGTCGGATTCGAGCGGGCTCCGCTCGACGGCGGCGAGCCGTCGCCCCGGGAATACCGCACCTACACGATCTGGACGGTCCCCAACCAGGTGTATCGTGCCGGCACCCGGGTCGAGGTCGTGTCGCCGTCCGGCGAGCCGATCGCCGCGACCACGCTGCGGTAGTGCGTCCCGCCATCAGCCTCGACGGCGCGTCTCTGCGCGCCAACGCGGCCGCGTTCGCCGCGCTCGGCGCTCCGGTCGCCGCGGTCGTGAAGCACGACGGCTACGGCTGGGGCGCGCGGCTGCTCGCGCGCGAGCTCGACGCGGCCGTCGACTCGTACGTCGTCGCCGACGAGGACGAGCTCGCCGCGCTGCGCCCGGCCACGGACAAGCCGATCCGGCTGCTGCTCGACGCCGCGCCCGGGCGGCTCGCGCGCGTGCTCGCCCTAGGCGGAATCCCGAACGTGTCCAACCGTTGCGCGCTCGGCGAAGCGATCGGGGCGGCGCGCGCCCGCGGCGCGCTCACGGTGCGCGTCGGCGTGCTCGACGCCGCCGGCTGGGCCTCGATCCCGCCCGCCGACGCCGCGGCGTTCGCGCAGGCGATGGCCGGGACGGGCCTGGCGGTGGAGCTGTGGACGCACGTCATCTCGAACGAGCGGGGCGGCGCGATCCTGAACGCCTTCACGGCGGCCCGCCGGGCCTTCGAGGATGCGGGCGTGCCGGTCGTCGCGACGGACGTCGCGAGCACGGCATCATCGCGGCGGGGGCTCGCGTTCGACCGGCTGCGGGTGGGCGTGGGTCTGTTCGGCGCTCGGCTCGGCTCTTCGGTCGGCACCCGTTGCGCGCTGCGCGTGACGGCGCCGGTCGTACGAACCTTCGCGCCGGGCGAGGCGGGCTGGGCCGGCTACGGTGACGCGCAGGTGTCGCCCGGCGTTTCCGTCGCCGTGTTACGTTCCGGTTACGGTGACGGTTTTCCGAAGAATCTCGCGGATGGTGTCGATATTCTCTCCGTAGGCATGCAGTACACCGCGCGCGTTATGCACGAGGGGGTCGACGTGCGGGTGCTGATCGGCGGTACGGACGACGTCGAAGCGCTCGCACGGCGGTCGCGAATTTCATCGCACGAGCTGGTGACGGGGCTGGCACCGCGATGACCGCGCTCGACGTGCTCCCGCGTTTCGACGGCGCGATCACGCGGTTGGGCGTCGTGCTGAGCCCCGACGGCTCGCCGGCGGAGATCGAGGGCGTGCTCAATCCCGGCGGCGCGACGGCGCGCGACGGCACGTGGCTGCTCTATCCGCGCGCGGTCGCGCGCGGCAACGTGTCGCGCGTCGAGCTCTGCGGCGGCATCCGGGCGGGCGACGACGTGCAATTCGAGCGGCGCGGCTTCGTGCTCGAGCCGCACGCCGCGTACGAGATGCGCACCGCCCCGGGCGGGATGGGCTGCGAGGATCCGCGCGTCACGTTCGTCGCGGCAATCGACCGCTACGTGATGGCCTACACCGCATTCGGCCCCGACGGCCCGCGCATCGCGGTCGCGCTCTCGCAGGACGGCGAGCGGTGGGAGCGTTTGGGGCTCGTGCGGTTCGCGCCCGGGCTGCACCAAGGCGACGACAAGGACGGCGTGTTCTTTCCGGAGCCGGTGATATCGCCCAACGGCGTTCGTTCGCTGGCGCTGTACCATCGCCCGATGCTCCGGCTGTCGCTGATGGACGGCAAAGGCGCGGTCCCGACGCTGCTCGATCTCCCGCCGCACGAGCGCGAGTCGACGCGGATCGCGTACGTTCCGCTCGAGCCCGTACTCGCCGACATTCGCGCGCTGCTCGACGTGCGCGAGAGCGCGCTGGTGCTCGAGCCCGACGCCCCGTGGTGCCGCATCAAGACCGGCGCAGGCACGCCGCCGGTGCGCATCGCGGAAGGCTGGTTCTCGATCTTCCACGGCGTCAACGCGCGCGAAGTCGGCGACGGCAAATATGCGATGCAGTACAGCGCCGGGTTCGTCGTGCACGACGCGGAACGGCCCGACATCGTGCGCTATCGCTCGCAGACGCCGGTCATGGTACCCGAAGGCGTCGACGAGACGCACGGCATCGTCAACAACGTCGTGTTTCCGACCGCGCTGTGCGAGCTCGGCGAACGCACGTACGAAATCTATTATGGGATGGCCGACGCACGCATCGGGCGCGCGCGCCTGGTCCTGCCGCCGCCGCTCGGCGCGGCACGGGAGCCCGCCGCATAATTCGTCGCGCGATGCTCCGGTATTATGTGATCGCGACGCTGATCGTCGTCGCGTTCGGGAGCGTCGTGTTCGCGCACCGGTTCGCCGTGAACGGCTGGAAAGTGCATGCTGATGCCACCGGTCCGCCGTCTTCCGCGCACGGCAATTCGAACGAAGGTTTCGTCACGACTCCGGCGCCGTTCTTCATGGGGCAGGGTTCGTGGGTGTTGAGCGCGCTTCCGGCGTGTTTCGTGCAGCAGTCATCGAAGGAAGGCCCGGCGGCGCTGCTGCGCGAGGACGTGCCGCAAGACGCGCTGCGCATCGCGCCCGGCACGACGCTGCACCGCGCGAACTGCACGGTGCTCGTCCGCCCGCACGACATTTGGGTGTATCGCGGGCGCGACCGCTTGCGCGTCCCGCCCGAAGCGCGTCTCTACAACGGCCCGCAAGGTTTGACGCTCGTCTACGAGCACGCCGGCCGCACCGAGGTTCGGGTCTACTGAGGCGCCGCCTAGCGCGGTGAACGCCGCGCGATACCGAGGATGAACAGCAGCAGCAGCGCCATGATCGCGAACGGGATGAACTGGAAGACAAACCCCAGCGTGGAGGTGGACTCGTCCGCGCGGCTGCGCGGGACGATGGAGACGTCCGCCCCGCTGCGTTTGATCGCGGGCCACAAGTCGCGGTCGGCCGTGACGCTCGTCGACAGCGTCTTTCCGTCGTTGAGCTCCACCGTGATCTGACCGGCCGGAACGGTCACGCGGCGGACGTCGTGCCGGTTGAGGTGATCGATCACCGCGGCGACCGGCAACACCGGCTCGGGCGGTTGCAGCACGACCTTGTCGACGATGAAGACCAGCAGGATGAAGATGCCCAGCACGACGAGGCCCAGACGCAACCAATGCGGCGCGAACGGGCGGTTTCCGTACGGGGATCGAGCGCCTGGTATCATTGTGGTTCTCATACCCCGGACGAGGGCAAGAGTCGCACGGAGTCGCGGCTCGCTCGCGTGTCGAAAGGCCGTTCAATGGAAATCCGCGAGGAAGTCGCCAAACGGCGCACGTTCGCGATCATCTCGCACCCCGATGCCGGCAAGACGACGCTCACCGAGAAGCTGCTGCTGTACGGCGGGGCGATCGTGACGGCCGGCCAGGTGGCGGCGCGCCGGCGCGCGCGCGCCGCGACGTCGGACTGGATGGAGCTCGAGCGCGAGCGCGGCATCTCGATCACGTCGACGGTGCTGCAGTTCCCGTACCGCGGTCACACGATGAACCTGCTCGACACGCCGGGCCACCAAGACTTCGGCGAGGACACGTACCGCACGCTTCTCGCCGCGGACGCCGCCGTGATGCTCATCGACGCCGCCAAAGGCGTCGAACCACAGACGCGCAAGCTGTTCGCGATCTGCCGCGCGCGCCGCATCCCGCTGTTCACCTTCGTCAACAAAATGGACCGGCCGTCGCGCGATCCGCTCGAGCTGCTGGACGAGCTGGAAAACGTGCTCGGCATCGGCGCGTACCCGATGAACTGGCCGCTCGGCAACGGCGAAACCTTTCGCGGCGTGTACGACCGCGACTCGGGCGAGGTACACACGTTCGAACGCACGCAGCACGGCGCGAAGCGCGCGCCCGTGAAGGCGTCGTCGCCGAGCGACCCGGCGATCGCGGCGCTCGTCGACGAGCGCACGTACCGCGAGTTCCTCGATCAGCTCGAGCTGCTCGAGGGCGCGGGGGCGGGCTTCGACCACGACGCGATGCTGCGCGGCGACGTCACGCCGGTGTTCTTCGGCAGCGCGGTGACGAACTTCGGCGTCGAGCTGTTCCTCGACGCGTTCGTGCGGATGGGGCCCCCGCCGGCGGCCCGCGTCGATTCCGAGAAACACCGCGTCGAACCCACCGACGATCGCTTCACCGGCTTCGTGTTCAAGATCCAGGCGAACATGGATCCGCGGCATCGCGACCGCATTGCGTTCCTGCGCGTGTGCAGCGGCAAGTTCGAACGCGACATGACCGTGCGCAACGTGCGCACCGGCAAAGACGTGCGGCTGACGCGCGCGATGAAGCTGTTCGCGTCGGATCGCGAGTCGGTCGACGTCGCGTTCGCCGGCGACGTCGTCGGCCTCGCGAACCCCGGCGTGTTCGCCATCGGCGACACGCTGGCCGACGGGGCCGCGACGGCCTTCGACCCGATCCCCGCCTTCGAGCCGGAACATTTCTCGCTGGTCCGCAGTACCGACACGGCGAGTTATAAGTCGTTTCAGAAAGGGATCGCGCAGCTTCGCGAGGAGGGAGCGATCCAGGTGTTCCATCCCTACGGCGAGGTTCGCAGCGAGCCGATCCTCGCCGCCGTCGGCGCCCTCCAGTTCGAGGTCGTCAAATATCGCTTGGAGGCGGAGTACAACGTGAAAACCGTTTTTCAAACGCTGCCGTACACCACGGCACGCCGTGTCCGCCCGGTGTCGGATGCCGCACAGGTCGACCCCGCGACCGCGACGCTCGGCTCGAGCGCACGGCTCGTCGAGGACTGGGACGGCAACGTGCTCGCGCTGTTCGAGAGCGAGTGGAGCATCAATCTGGTCCAGCAGTGGAATCCCGGCCTGAAGTTCGAACCGTTCGGCGCGCGCGATCTCGCCCCCGAGGTGCCCGCGTGATGAAGAACGTTACGCCGGGGCCGGGTCCGGTGCGCACCGGAACCTCGGCGCCGGTGATGGACGCGCGCCGCAATCAGATCTTCATCCTCGCGGTGTTCGTGATCGTCCTGGTGCTGCTGGTGCGCGCGTGCTCGGGCCGCGAGAACCAGTACGAGAAGATCGCCCACGAGCTCACCGGCGCCGTGCAGAACAACGACTTCGCGATGGTCTCGCGCCTGGAGAACTCGCAGACGGCAGCCACCATGGGACGCGGCCGGCTCGGCGCAGCCGCGGACAAGCTGGCGCCGCTGGGCAAGATCAAGCGCGTGCACGAGAACACGCCGCCCAACGACGGGCCGCGCGTGCACGAGTTCGACGTGACGTTCGAGCGCGGCACCGTGCACGAGAAGATTCAGCTCGACCCCGAGAACAAGGTGTTCAGCTTCCACTACGACCCGCCGGTCAAGAACACGTAGTGCTCGAGACGCCGTTCGCGGCGACGTTCGACGACGTGCGCGCAGCCGCGGAGCGGCTGCGGGGCGTCACGCACCGCACGCCGGTGGTGACGTCGGCGACGCTCGACGCGCGCACCGGCGCACGCGTGTTTCTCAAGGCGGAGAATCTGCAGCGCATCGGCGCGTTCAAAATCCGCGGCGCGTACAATACGATCGCGCAGCTGGATCCCGAACGCAAGCGCGGCGGCGTCGTCGCGTTCTCCAGCGGCAACCACGCGCAGGGCGTCGCGCTGGCGGCGAAATTGCTCGGCGTGCACGCGACGATCGTGATGCCGGCCGACGCGCCGGCGGCGAAGTTCGCGGCGACGCGCGGGTACGGCGCCGAGGTGGTGACGTACGATCGCGAGCGCATCAATCGTGCCGAGCTCGCGGCGTCGATCGCGGCCGAGCGCGGCGCGACGCTCGTGCCGCCCTACGACGATCCGGCGATCATCGCAGGCCAGGGCACCGTCGCGCTGGAGCTGATCGAAGACGCCGGGCCGCTGGACGTGCTGCTGGTGTGTCTGGGCGGCGGCGGTTTGCTCGCGGGCTGCGCGCTCGCGGCGACGGCGCTCTCACCGGCCGTGCGCATCTACGGCGTCGAGCCCGAAGCGGGTGACGACTGGCAGCGTTCGTGGCGCGAGACCCGGATCGTCTCCATCCCGGTGCCCAAGACGATCGCCGACGGGCAGCAGACGCAGAGTCCGGGCGAGCTGACGTGGCCGATCGTGCGCGCGCTCGCGAGCGGCGTCGTCACCGTGAGCGACGACGAGATCCGCGCCGCGATGCGGTTCGCATTCGAACGCCTCAAGCTCGTCGTGGAACCGAGCGGCGCATCCGCGCTCGCGGCGCTGCTGTTCGGGAAAGTCGACGTGGCCAGCGCGCGTGTCGGCGTAACGATCAGCGGCGGCAACGTCGACCCGGCAACGTTCGCCGCCTGCATCACGGCCTAGCGGGGCGTCCCATCTCGTGGAACTGCGCGTTGGGGCGCATGTCCATGAAACCCGCCATCCGGTTCGAGAATCCGAAGAACGCCGCCACCGACGCGATGTCCCACGCGTCGTCGTCGGAGAGCCCGACGGCTTTGAGCTCCGCGAGCTCCTTGTCGCTCGCCGCGAAACCGCGCTCGTTCACGCGCGACGCGAACGTCAGGATCGCGCGTAAGCGCGGCGCAAGGTCGGCGGTGCGCCAGTTCGTCGCGATCTGGTCGGCGACGATCGCGTCCTTTCCAAGGATGCGCAGCGCGGCGCCGTGCGCGACGACGCAGTACAAACAGTCGTTCTCCGCCGACACCGCGACCACGAGTGCTTCACGCTCCGCGCGCGACAAGCCGCTTGGGCCCTTCATCAGCAGGTCGTGATAGTGCATGAACGCGCGAAAGTGTTCCGGGCGCTTGGCGTACGCGAGGAACACGTTGGGCACGAACCCGCTCTTTGCGCGCGTCTCCTCACAGATCGCGCGCAGGTCGTCCGGCATGTCGTCCAGCGCGGGCGCGCCGAAACGCGAGGGCACCGCGGCATGCGCGGCGCCCTCGTTGAACGGCGGGTGGCTACTTGGGCGCGACGATATTCCCGCAGGCGA
>JAXDMA010000243.1:0-25354 GCA_034666305.1 Vulcanimicrobiota bacterium | reverse complement strand
ACCGGGCGCAGATGGAAGAGATCGAGATCAGCCACTACGTGCCGGACAGCTCGGGGGACGACTTGGCGTACGCACGGACGTATTTCTTCGGTCACCCGGACTGCGTCCGCAAATTCTACCGCGGCCTGGTGGAGCACAAGCTCGACCTCTTCAAACACATGCCCACCACCGGCCCAAGCACGAGCGGCCCGACCCCGACAGAGGATCGGGGCCGATAGAGATCATCTCGCCTTTAGGCACCAGGAAGGCTGACCCGCGTGGTACGCGGGTCAGGCCGAGGATTCAACGAGCAAAGCGAGTTGAATCAGGCTCCCGTAGCTCAATTGGATAGAGTGTCGCCCTCCGAAGGCGAAGGTTGCCCGTTCGAGCCGGGCCGGGAGCACGTTCCTTTCTCCGAGCACGATCTCGCGTTCGTGCGGCGCGCCATGGTGCTTGCCGAGCGCGCCGCCGCCGCGGGCGACGTTCCGATCGGCGCGGTGCTCGTCGCCGGCGATCGTGTCTTTGAGGCGTGCAACGAGAAGGAGAAGCGCCCCGATCCGACCGCGCACGCGGAGCTGCTGGTCATTCGCGCGGCTGCCCAAGCGCTCGGCCGCTGGCGCGTCGGCGGAACGCTGTACGTCACCAAGGAGCCGTGCGCAATGTGCGCGGGCGCCCTTGCCGCGGCACGCGTCGAACGCCTGGTGTTCGGTTGCCGCGACCCGAAGGGAGGGGCGGCGGGCTCGGTCATCGATATACTCGGGTCGGCCGCCGTGAACCATCGCGTCGACGTGATCGACGGGGTGCTCGCGGAAGAAACCGCCGCACAGCTGCGCGAGTTCTTCGCACAGAAGCGGCGCGCGGAGAGGTGGTCGAGTGGTTGAAGGCACCCGCCTCGAAAGCGGGCGTACGTTAATAGCGTACCGTGAGTTCGAATCTCACCCTCTCCGCCACATCAGCGAGGCGCCGTTCCGAAAGGACGGCGCCTCGCTCGTTCCCGTGACGGCGCCGTGCTAGAATCGCTCATGCGGTTCCGCCTTTTCGTGTGTGCGCTTGCGATCGCCGGTGCGTGCATCGCAGGCGCGAGCGCCGCGTCGTCGCTGCACGCGTGGACGGATCCGGCGACGCTGCGGCTGGCCGTCACGGCCGACCCGCACGGATTCAATCCGCTCTATCCGACGAACCAGGAAGATGACTGGCTCGCCTCGCTCTGCTTCGATCTGCTGATCACGCAGGACGGCGCCGGGCGGCTCGTCCCCGACCTCGCGGCGGACGTGCCGACCCTGCGCAACGGCGGGATCTCCGCCGACGGCAAGACGATCCGGTACTCGCTGCGGCGCGGCGTGCGCTGGCACGACGGCGCACCGTTCAGCAGCGCGGACGTCGCGTTCACGTGGCGCGCGATCATGGACCCGCGCAACGCCGTCCCGAACCGTCATGGCTACGACCGCATCGAGCGCGTGGATACCCCGGATCCGTACACCGTCGTCTTTCACCTCAAAGAGCCGTTCGCACCGTTCGTGCGCACCGTGTTCGCCGAGGCGGACACGACGTACCGCGTCTTGCCCAAGCACCTGCTCGAGCATGAAACATCGCTCGACCGGGCCGACTTCAACACGCACCCCGTCGGGACGGGACCCTACAAGTTCGTGCGCTGGGACCGCGCGCAGAGCGTCGCATACGCGGCGAACCCGGCGTACTTTCGCGGCGCGCCGCACATAGCGAACGTCGTCGTTCGCATCATCCCGGACTTCACGACGCTCGCGGTGGAGCTGCGCACTCACCACGTCGACCTCGGTCGCGTGGATCCGAGCGGGTTCAACCTCCTGCGCGGCGCGGAGGGGCTCGACGGCGAGTTGATCACCGCCAACGCGTTCGGCGCGTACATGCTCAACATGGCACGCCCGCCGCTGGGCGACGTGCGCGTGCGGCGCGCGGTGGCGCGCGCGATCGATCGTGCCGGTCTCGTGAAGCGGCTCGCCTTCGGCACCGCCGACACCGGCTACGCCGACATCCCGCCGGCGCTCTACGGCGCGACGGCGCAGGACGATCCCAACGCCTACGATCCCGCGGCCGCTCGCTCCCTGCTGGACGCGGCCGGCTGGAAGCCGGGCGCGGACGGCGTTCGCGCGCGCGACGGCAAACGGCTCGAGCTGCTGATGGCGAGCATCGCCGGCTCGCCGAGCGCGCGCAGCTTCGACGTGCTGGTGCAGTCGGCGCTGCGCGCCGTCGGCATCGACGCGCAGATCAAAGAGTACGCGGCGGCGACGTTTTTCGCACCGGCCGCCGGCGGCGGGCCGCTCGCGAGCGGCAACTACGACTTGGCGCAGTTCAACTGGTTATCCGGGACGGACCTCGACAACTCCGTGCTGTTCACGTGCGGCGCGAGACCGCCCAACGGCCGCAACTTCGAGAACTATTGCTCGCCCGAGATGGACGCGCTGCAGCGTGATGCGCGGCGCACGTACGACGATGCGAAGCGTCGCGCCACGTACGCAAAGATCGAAGCGCTCGTCCAGCGCGACGTGCCGATGGCGTTCATCAGTCACCCGAAGATTAGGGTCTACCGCAACGTCGATCTGCACCGCCCGGAACCCAACGGCGTGACGCTGTGGTGGCACGTCGCGGAGTGGTCGTTCGGCCCGTGAGCCTCAACCCGCCAGCTTCGGATCGGCCGGCGCGGCGGGGAATGAAAAGTCGCTGTTCGTCGCGTCCGCCGTCGCCGTAATGCGCCCGAGCCGCAGCGGTCCGTAGAACGTGTGCACGTAGTTCGCGTGGCGCACGAGCCAGTGGCCCTGCACCACTTCGTAGTCGCAGGTGAACGTCGTCGCCGGGCCCACGTAGACCACTTTGGTCGGCAGGTTCGTCACGGTGTCGACGTACACGTCGTGGATGAAGAAGTCCGACGCATTGTTGGCCGTGAGCGTCGGCAGCGTCTCCATCTGGATGTGCGCGATCCGGTCGTTGGAATCGGCGGCATACGACGCATGGTAGTACTTCAACGACGCGACGACGACGTCGGCGTGAGAGGTCAACCGCGGATCCGTGTACGTCAGAGGGGCGCCCGGCTCGACATAGCTGAGGAGATCGCGCCGGTTGCCGTTGAATGTGACCCGAAAGTACGAAAGGGCATCAAACGTCGGGATCAGCGGAAAGCTGTGCGCGTACTGGTGCTGACCGCGCGGCAGGTCCTGCAGTGCGGCGAAATCGTCTTTGGTACGCGTCTCGACCTGGCGTGAGATCACCTGGTGGCGGCGCAGCGATGGCACATCCACGACGACGTCGGTGTGGTAGGCAAGGTACGGCGGCGAGTTCGCGAAGGCGGCGGCCGCCGCGTTCGCGGCAGTGCGGAATTGAACGTCAGCGGTGATCATGCGAGCTCGGAAAGGAGGGTGGGGAGAACGATCAAAAGCGGCCTCATCGTGTCGGACTCTTTGCGGACAACGTCCGCCGATACCGCTCCGTTCCTGGTGGCGGCCCACGACGTTTCCGCTGCGTTCGCGTGAGACGCTTCTCCGACCGCTTCACCCTGCCGTTCGACGTGCCGCCCGATGCGCTGTGGCGCACCGTCTCCGATACCGGCGCGATCAATCGCGACGCGGGATTTCCACCGGTGCGCTACACGTACGAGCCCACGGCGGCCGGACCGGCGACGACGGTCGCGCACGCGCGCCTCGGGCCGCTCGCGCTGGAGTGGGAAGAAGCGCCGTTCACCTGGGAGGCTCCGCACCACGTGGCCGTCGAGCGGCGCTTCCGGCGCGGTCCGTTCGCACGCTTTGCCAGCGACGTGCGCGTGGTGGCCGACGGCGACGGCGCGCGGATCGAACATGCGGTGGAGCTCGATGCGAACGGCGTCGTGGGAGCGTTGCTCGCGCCCGCCGTCCTGGCGCGCGGTCGCGCCGGAGCTGCCCGTGCGTACGCGCTCGCGGCGAGGCGCGCGCTCGAGCAGGGCGGCGCGACGCAGGCGAGCGTCCCGATCGTGCCGGCCGCCGGGATCGCGCACGTCGCGCGTTTCGTCGACGCGTTCGAAGCGTTGCGGCCGCACACCGAGCACGAGCCTGCGATCGCCGCACGGCTCGCGGCGCTGGTCGAGCACGCGGATGACGAAACGGTCGCGCGCATGCGGCCGTACGTGCTCGCCGATGCGTGGCAGCTCCCGCGCGACCGCGTGCTCGGGGCGATGCTCGCCGCGACGCGCCGCGGCTTGCTGGACCTGTCGTGGACGCTGATCTGCCCGAACTGCCGCGGGCAGAAGAATAGCGTCGCAACGCTCGCGCGCGTCGGCGGGCGGGTGCACTGCGAGGCGTGCGGCGTCGCATACGCGCCGGAGTTCGATCGCAACGTCGAGGTGACGTTCGACGCGCGCCCGTCCGGTCGCAGCGAGATGCCGGCGGTGTACTGCATGGGCGGCCCCCAGACCGCGCGTCAGACGCTCGCGCAGATCGCGGTGCCGCCGGGCGGTGAAGGCTCGCTGCTCGCCGCCTTGCGCGCCGGCGCGTACGTCGTGCAGGCGCTGCCCGATCGCGCCGCGCGTTTCACGGTGGAGGACGACGCCGGCGCATCGGCGCTGGGCGTGCGGGTTGACGACGGCGGCATTCGCGCCGCGACGTCGGTCGTGCAGTCCGGCACGGTGCGAGTGCGCATCGAGAACGCGTCCACGCACGCGGCCGTCGTGCGCGTCACCGAAGCGGAGCTGACCGATCAGATCGCGACGGCGGCCGATGTGACCGCGCTCCAGGCGTTTCGCGACCTGTTCTCGAGCGACGTGCTCGCGCCGGGCACCGAGCTTGCGATTCGCGCGTTGACGGTGGTGTTCACGGACGTCGTCGGCTCGACGCTGATGTACGCCGGGGCGGGCGACGCGCACGCCTTCCGGCTCGTGCGCGAGCACTTCGACGCCGTGCAGGACGTCGTCGCGCTGCACCGCGGCGCGGTGGTCAAAACGATCGGTGACTCGGTGATGGCGGTGTTTGCCGACCCGCGCGATGCCGTCGAGGCGGCGCAAGAGTTCGCCGCCGCCGCCGCACCGCTCGAGCTGCGAATCGGACTGCACCGCGGCCCGTGCATCGCGATGCGCGCCAACGATCGGCTAGACTACTTCGGCGCGACCGTGAACCTGGCGGCGCGCGTCGCGCACGCGGCGAGCGCGGGCGAGATCCTGATCACCGCCGCGGTGGCCGACGACTCCCGCGTCGCCGACGTCCTGCCGGACGGCGAACGCGGCACCGTCGCGCTGCGCGGGATTGCGTCGCCCGTAGAAGTCGTCCTGATTCGCGCGCCCGCGATGCGCGCGCCCGCGTGAGCGGCCCCAACCCGCTGTACGACGATCCTGCGCTCGCGCAGGCCTACGCGCGCGTCACGGCGGCGAACGTGTACAACGCGGAGTACGAACGGCCCGCGATGCGCGACATCCTCGGGGACGTGCGCGGTCTCGACGTGCTCGACGCGGGCGCCGCGGCCGGCGAGCACAGCGCGTGGCTGGTCGCGCACGGCGCGCGCGTCGTCGCGATCGACGCGAGCGGGGCGATGGTCGACCTCGCGCGCGCGCGTTTGGGTGATGCGGTCACGGTGCTGTGCGCGGACCTCGCGCATCCGTTGCCGCTCGCCGGCGCGTCGGTCGACATCGTGCTCTCGTCACTGACGCTGCACTATCTGGAAGACTGGCTCCCGGCGCTGCGCGAGTTCGCGCGCGTACTGCGGCCCCGCGGACGGCTCGTGCTCTCGACGCACCATCCGGCGCTCACGGACGACCCCTCGGCCGACTATCACGCTGTCCGCCTAGTCGAAGAGGGGTGGGACGGGTTTTCCGACGTGCCCGTTCCGATGCGCTTTTATCATCGGCCGCTCGAACGCATCGTCGGCGACGTGCTCGCGGCCGGCTTCGTGCTGCGAGCGCTGCGCGAGCCGCGGCCCAGCGCGGACGCGCAAGCGCGCGATCCCGTGGTCGCCGCGAAGCTTCGCACGCGGCCATGGTTCTTGATCGTCGACGCGGAAGCCGCGGCCGGATGAGCTACGGTGACAAGGCCTACGAAGAGTTCCGCGTCGGTGACGCGACGACGTTCTCGAAGACGATCACGGAGGCCGACATCTTGCTGTTCGCCGCCGTCAGCGGCGACAACTATCCGCTTCACATGGACGCCGAGTATGCGAAGACCACGCGGTTCGGGCAGCGCGCCGCGCACGGGATGCTGACGGCGAGCCTGCTCTCCACCGTGAACGGGCTGATGCTGCAGAAGCCCGGCGGCATCTACGTGGAGCAGTCGGTGCGATTCCGGCGCCCCGTGTTTATCGGCGACACGCTCACGGCGCGTTCCGAAGTCACCGAGCTCATCACCGCGAAGCGGCGATTGCGCGTGCGCACGAGCATCGTCAACCAGCACGGCAAGACCGTCGTTGACGGCGAGGGCGTGATCCAGAAAGACGAGTGTTAGAACAGCGTCGCGGCGACCGCTGCGGGTTCGATGCAGCGCGGATCTTCGAACGCGTGGTGGTTCATCAGCGGCGTGACCGCGGTGGAATGCATGCGGGCGGGATCGAACGGCACCAGCACGCCGAGCGCCTCGGGCACGTCCGCGTGCAGCCATGTTTCGAGCTCGCCGTCATCGAGGATCGCGGGCATGCGGTCGTGGAAGGGCGCACAGAGCGCGTTGGGCGCGCAGGTGACGATCGCGCACGTCGACACCGGTGCGTCCTTCGGCCCCCAGCGTTCCCAGAGGCCGGCAAACGCGAACGGACCGCCGTCGCCGACCGTGAAGCGGTACGGCTGCTTGCTGCCTTTGGTGCCGGTCCACTCGTAATAGCCGTCGGCGAAGATGATGCAGCGGCGCCGTTCGAGCGCGCTGCGAAAGGCCGGCTTCTCGGCCAGCGTTTCGGCCCGCGCGTTGATCAGCTTCTGCCCGATCGCGAGGTCCTTGGCCCAGTACGGAACGAGGCCCCAGCGCAACGGCGCGATCTCGCCGCCGCCGTCGTTGCGCACGGCGAGCACGTCTTGCGTGGGCGCGATGTTGTAGCGGCGCGGCCAACCGGCGCGCAGCTTGAACTGCGGATAACGCTCCGCGATCCGTTCCGGGCCGGCGAGGGAGAAGCGCGCGCACACGACCGGCTGGTTCGACGCGCGGGAACGCGAGTCTTACCCGGCGTAGCGCGGGGCATGGAACGGGCACGTCCCGCCCGCCTTTAATGCTCAAGCGAGCGTCGCTCGCCATAGTGAATTAAGCCCGCGAACGCAATGAGGAAAATCGGAATGCAGACGATGCCCGCGATACGAACGGCGATCGCAACCATGGTTCCAGCACATGCCGGATGAGAAACCTCGCAAGGATGGAAACCAATAGATGATGATTCGCCACCGCCCGGAATGAAAGTCCGCACGATAAGTTCAGAGACATTGACCGCGCGCGCGGTCCACTGAGCGAGGCCTGCCGGAGGTTTGTTCGTGCCTGCGAGGCCGGTCTTGTCGTCGGTCATCTCCGGGAACGCTGTTACTAGAGCTATAGCGACCACGAGCGGCATGAAACTCGTCAGCGCTATTCGCCTTGTGCTGTAGCCGTAGCCGAAGAGCAATCCTGCGACGTGGTTGCGGGCCGCGAGCCAACTGGCCGTGCGCAAACCGGCGCTCTTGCGGAACTCGACGTAAACGTCGTCGGCCCAATCATCGTAGCCGTTCGCCCGTAACGTACGATAAAGGAGCGAAAGTGCCGGCCTGACCTTCGGCGCGCGCGTCCGGTCTTTAAGAACGCCCTGCCAGAGCGCTAGAATACTATTTACGTCGCAGACTATCGCCGCGTATGTCGTCTCTGATAGATCGAGATTCCGCCCGCGATAGCGGTCCGACGGTGTTCGTCGCCGGACGCTACGGTACGCGGCATCCTTATCGAGGAAGATGGTATCGACTTGCGACTTGGTCACCGCCAAGCTATCCGGTAGCCACGTAAGCTCGGAGAAGTCGAGCCGCTTGGCGGCGCTCGAGTCCATAACAAACTTGGTGAGTTGATCCACACTGGAAAGATCCACTGTTATCGCCTGCAGGTCATCGAGCAGGATCTCACGGATTACCGATGGCCCCGCTTTAGTCGGTGAGTCAAAGATCCTCGTAGCGACCTGCTCCGACAACTCAGCGAAGATCAACGATCCGAAGCGAGAGTCATCGCCCTTGAAGCAGTTGATGAGCGCGCCGATGAATTCCGTTCGCGCTTCGATCACGGAGGATCGAATCTTTAGAACACCATTCAGCCCCTGCAACTTTTCACCGGCCGCACGTGGCTGGACGCTGCTGCCGTAACCGCGAAGATTGCCCGAGATCTTTGACATCGAGATCGTTACCTGGTGCGAAACGAGCCCCGCGAGGTCAAGTACCGACTCGACTTGAACATTTCCGAGACGGACGTAGGCAATTTGGGTCTCGAAGAGATCAAGACTGCGACAACGTAGGCCGTTGCACCAGAGCCGCTCGGCCGTAAAATGGCCGCGCCTCTCGATCTCGTTAATCTCACGATGGCGAGTATAGCGAGATTCGACTTCCGTCGCGCCAGCGTTTTCAATCTCTTTCCGGCGCCCAAATACCGCGCTGCCGGAGACGATAATGTTAAAAAGGTCGATGGTCGTTGTAGAACAGCCGAAAAATGACATCTCCGCCAGCATCGCTCCCTTCATGGTTACGCCGCGGCCAATGATGCACGTTTTGATGATGAGGCTCTCTTTGAAGTCGATCCCGCGTGCCCTGAAGACACCGCGTACGATAGCCCTCTTCATGTGGAGCCCGAAGGCACGCAGCCCTGAAATTGCGAGGTCACCCGATATGAGGGACCCGTGGAGCACGATCTGGCCGCCTATGCGCGCTGCTTTTAAGCTAAGCGTCCCTTGGAGGACGAGGTCGCGCGCGAAAAACGAATCGTCGACTGTGGCTCGAGAGCAATCAATCCCGCCGACAATATTGGCCTCGTCAAAGCTCACCCAGGCGAAGCGACCAAGACGAAGTTTGCATCCGTCGTTGATCCTCGTTTCGGAGAGATCCAGCTTTCCGGACACATTGCTGTCCGAAAGATTGCAGCATCCGACAAGTTGTAAATGTCGGAGCGCGAGGTCGCCGGTGATCGCGGCGCCGATGCATCGCAGCGAAAGCGCCTTCACGTGGTCCAGAACTAGCGACCCGTCGATCCTCACGCGGTCGAGACACAAATCCGCTTGCTGTAAGGGCTGGCGAATCCTCAACGTTCCGCGGACGTACGCCGCATCGAAATTGACCACCGTGATCGAGCATTCATCTAGCGTAATACCATGTTCAAACCGGGTTCGCGAGACGTCAAATTGACCGAACGTGCAGCATTCAAATGTGACATGCGCTGTAATGGTTCGATCTCTGCATTGGAACGTTCCGATCGCGGCATTACGTATTGTGCATGAGACGCGAGCGTCGCGCATCGCGGCGAAGACCGTGGAAGCTGCAATGTTGCGCCGCGGCAAGGCGCGGACTCGTCCGTCGACGACGATGAACGACCCGTCGGCCACTTCTTTCCCTCTAATCAGGCTAAGGACGGCCGATCGCGGAGCCCGCGCTACGGCGAAGTGGCGGTTGGGTTCCTGGTCAAGGCGATATACCCTGCGGCCGCGTAGCGACGGCAATTCCAGGCTGTGAGGACCGGCATCGCTTCTCGGCAGCGGTCACTTGTCGGGGGACGCCGCGCCAGCTGCGAGCTTCGCCCATCATTTACGGCGCTATTGGCTTCCGGTCCGACGAAGCACCTGACGGGCCGGCAGCGCGGCGGCTCGCGCGCAGGGGCGCCAACGTGCTGATCTTCGACCTCCGACTGCCGTCGTCGACGTTCGAGATCGGGCGCACGCTGCGGCGAAAGCCGCGACCTGCCGATCGCGGCGTCGGGCTTGAGCTTGTGCTGAGGACTACGTCATTAAGCCGATTTCATCGCGCGAAGTCGTGGCGCGCGTGGAGGCGAATCGCGCGGCCTGCCAGTCTCACGCCGACGAACGCGCCGTCATGCTCAACTACGAGGAGCTTGAGATCGATCAGGCGGCGCGATGTTGTAGCGGCGCGGCCAACCGGTGCGCAGCTTGAACTGCGGATAACGCTCCGCGATCCGTTCCGGGCCGGCGAGGGAGAAGCGCGCGCACACGACCGGCTGGTTCGACGCGCGGGAACGCGAGTCATACCCGGCGTAGCGCGGGGCATGGAACCGCTGGATCTTCGCATCGCCGCGCCGCGCGGGCCGCGCGCGCACATTGCGGGCATCGCGTTCACCGCGCGCGTGATCGACAAGCTGCGCGCATCGCTGCCCGACGGCGAGTTGAACGGCTACTTCCCGTTCATCGGGTTCAGCGAGCTGTGGGCGCACTACACCGGCATCGATTTGCACGAGATGCAAGGCGTCGTCGAGCGCGCCGGGTCGGAAGCCGAGATCGAAACGTGGATCGCCGAACGCACGGCGCACGTCGACAAAGCGCAGATCAACGCGAAGATGGAGCGTTTTGACTCGGTGCGTATGTCGGACGAGATGCGCGAAATCTTCGAGCGCTCGTATCCGTCCGATCTGCGCGAGCGGCACACGGTCCTGTTCGACCTATTCGACGCGGACGACGCACGGACGTACGTGCGTTAAGGTACGTCGAACCTGGCGATGAACTGCGGCGGGGGATCATTGCCGTTGGTGACGCGCTCCCGCGGGTCGGGTCCCTGGAGCGTGATGACGAGCGGCCCGGACCAACCGCAGGACAGGACGGCAGCATCGCGCGCGATCGGTACGCAGGCGTTGTGAAACGAGCTGCGCTCCGCACGGTCGAGCGCCGCGTAGCGGCTCGGTTCGAGCTGAAAACCGACGTGCACCGGCTCGCCGCGTACCGCGACGATGCCGCCCGGCATCATATCGAGCTCGCCTTCGAGGCGATGCCAAATGCACATCATGGCGAGGTCGTTGGGCGGGACCTCGCGCTCGTGCGCGTCGAGCGGCATCATGAACCATTGTCCGGCGAGGGCGACGTATGCGAGCTTTTCGTCACGCACGACGAGTAGGACTGCCGACGACGTCGGTTCGATGCGGTACAAATACGCGTCGAGATCGCCGAGGTTCCAGCGCCGCTGCTCCGTGAACGAGGTGAATTCCGGCACGTCGCCCGGCGGCTCGTCGGCGCCGGGGCCGTAGGCTTCGATCGCGCGTGCGTGCTCGCGTTCGGCCCAGCGGGCGAAATACGGCGGTAGCGGCGGACCGGAAAAGTCCGCTCGAACGAAACAGTCCACCACGTCGCGGGCAAGTTCGTCGATGTTCATTCGTGCGGTAGGTGATTCGCGGCGCCTGTGCTGGGCACCGCTCCCGGCATGGGCGTCACGCGCATCGTGGTGGCGGAGGACGATGCGTCCATCCGCGAGCTTCTCGTGCATCATCTGCGGCGCGACGGCTTCCGGTGCGACGAAGCGCCCGACGGGCCGGCGGCGCTGCGGCTCGCGCGCACGGGCGCCGACGTGTTGATCCTCGACCTCGGACTGCCCGTCATCGACGGCTTCGAGATCGTGCGCACGCTGCGGCGCGAAGGCCGCGACCTGCCGATCGTCGTGCTGACGGCGCGCTCCGACGAGATCGATCGCGTCGTCGGACTGGAGCTCGGCGCCGACGATTACGTCATCAAACCGTTTTCACCGCGCGAAGTCGTGGCGCGCGTGAAGGCGATCGGGCGGCGCGCCTGTCTCACGTCGACGAACGCGCCGGTCATGCTGACGTACGAGCGGCTGGTGATCGATCAGGCGGCTCGCGAGGCACGCGTGGACGGCGTCGACGTAGGCCTCAAACCACGCGAGTTCGCGCTGCTGCTGGAGCTGGCCGTGAACCCCGGCGTCGCGCTCTCGCGCGAGACCCTGCTGCAGCGCGTGTGGGGCTACGACTTCGAAGGCGACGAGCGCACCGTGGACGTGCACGTGCGGCGGCTGCGGCTCAAGCTCGAGGAGCGCGACGGACTGCCGGTGCTGCTGCACACGGTTCACGGCTTCGGGTACCGGTTTGCACGCGCCTGACGTTCGCGGGCTCTTGCCACGGCTGGATGCGCTGGAGCGGCGGCTTGCGCAGCTGGCCGCGGAGCCGCGACCGTTGCTGGTCGTGCGGCTGCCCGAACTCGAGCGCGTCGCGTGGCGGCGCGGGTTGCGCGCGGCCCGCTCGCTCGAACGCGCGGCCGGCGCAGCGTTCTCGACGGCGGTGTCGCGCGTGCTGCGCGCGGGCGATCTCGTCGCGCACGACGGCGGCAGCGACGTGTTCGTCTCCGCGCTGGTCGGTCCGACGCGCGACGGCGGCGCGATTCCTGCGCCGGTCGACGTCCGATCCGCGCTGGCGCGCATCGCCGCCGCGATGGAGGCGACGATCCGGCTGGAAGTGCGGACCGGCTGGACGACGTACGACCGCGCCGCCGACGCCGGTGCGATGGACGCGGTTGTCGAGCGCGCGCTGGTACGCGGCGCGCAGGAACGCGAGCGGTATGCGTTCTTCTCGTCGCTCGGCCACGAGCTGCGCACGCCGCTGGCCTCGATCCGCGGCTATCTCGAAACGCTGCTCGACGACGGCGTCGACGCGAGCACGCGCGAGCGATTCGTGCGGATCGCGTATAATGAATCGCTGCGCTTGAGCCGGCTGGTCGAAGGAATGTTCGAAATCTCGCTCCTAGACATGCGCGCCGCAATGCCCGCACCGGCTAGCGGCTCGCTCGCGCACGCGGTCGACGCGGCGCTGGACGCGTGTGCGGCTGCGGCCGGAGCACGAAACGTCTCCATCGTCCGCGACGACGTGCCGGCGCTGCGCGTTGCAATCGACGCCGATCGGCTCACGCTCGTTCTCGTCAACCTGATCGATAACGCCATCAAACACGGCCGACCCGGTGGGGGCGTCTTCGTCGGCGTCCACGTGGACGATCACCGCTTCGTCCAGCTCACCGTCGACGACGACGGACCGGGGATCGCCTCTGCAGACCGCGAGCGTGTCTTCGTGTTCGGCGACCGCGGCGCGACGGAGGCGAACGGCAACGGAATCGGCCTCACCCTCGTGCGGCTCACGATCGAGCGGGCCGGCGGCCGCGTCGACCTGGAGACATCCCCGCTCGGCGGAGCGCGCTTCATCGTAGTGGTGCCGCGCGTAACACCGTGATGATAGCTTCGCTTGTGGAGCGTGGTTCCTGCCGGAGGGCGCGTCGGTCTCGATGAGTCGCCGCTCGGCGGACCACGCCTCATCGTTAGCCTTCATGATCCGCTTTACAGGTGAACCTGCGCCGCGAGCTTCGCGCACCCGGTATTGGGCGGCCAATAGTCCGCGTCGGGCTCTTGCTCTGAACGTCGTGCGACCTCGACGCGAACGAACGGAAATCCGGGCACGTAGCGGTACAGTGCAACAGCGTGGCCGTCTTGCGCGAAGTTACCCCATTCGCGACCTTCGCACGAAACCCCACGCCGGATTTGCGCTGTGTAGACCGGCGCCTGAACATCATCGAGCATCACTGCGCCAACGAGGACAAAGGCTATCGGAAACCATCGGATGAGAACGATGAGCGGTGCCCATGCGACCGTACCGGCCGCGATACCCACGATACGTGGACGGATCGACCACGCAGCTGTTGCGAGGATACAGTACCCAACGAACGCGGCGGCCGGGAAAAGAAAGTTCAGCAACGGCGACGACGTTTGCAGTCCCGTCAGCGTCATCAGCCCATTGAGCAAGAGTAGCGCGCCGGCAAGAGCGCACACGGGGATTAACCAGACCCGAGTACCACGCCTAGTACGCCGCGCGACCACCGCGAGCGCGATCGCTCCGACGCCGACCTGAAAGCATACTTGGAGCACGAAGAGGTGCTCTATCATCCACCACGCAACGGGGGCCACAGTGACTTTGTATCACAAAGTAACGCTAGCGCGCAACCCGTTCTTCACCGAGGATGATATCGGACCGACCGCTCGCGCGCCAATCTCCGTCGAGGTTGCGCGATCGAGACCCACTTGGAGGCGCTCGCTTCGTCGTGTTCGTCACGTACGCGTAAATGGGCATGCTCTGGTCGAATGGTTCGAGCGAACGTGCGGGTCGGGACTGCCGCGTGGGCGATTTCGCGCGACGTGCGCGATCGCTTCGACGCGGAGGGTTCGCGGTTGGAGCGCTATGCGCGGCGTTTTCGATGCGCCGAGATCAACTCGACATTCTACCGGCCGCACCGGCTATCGACATATGCGCGCTGGGCCGCGAGCGTCCCCGACGACTTCCGCTTCGCGCTCAAAGTGCCCAAGGAGATCACGCACACGCGTCGTTTCGCCGACATCGTCGAGCCGCTCGACCGTTTTCTTGCCGAGACCGCCGAGCTGGGCGAGAAGCGCGGCGTTCTGCTCGTGCAACTGCCGCCGAGCTTCGCGTTTGATGCAGCGCAAGCCGATGCGTTCTTCGCGACGTTTCGCGCTCGCTACGACGGGCTGCTCGTATGCGAGCCGCGTCACCCGACGTGGTTCGCAGACGACGCCGAAGCCACGCTTGCGCGTGCCCTCGTAGGGCGCGTCGCCGCCGATCCGGCGCCGGTCCCGGCTGCCGCGGTCCCCGGCGGCTGGCCCGGCTTCGTCTACTACCGGCTGCACGGTGCGCCGCGCACGTATTATTCCGCCTACGATGATGTAACGCTGCGCGCCGTCGCGGAGCGCTTGCATTCCGCGACCGTTCCCGCGTGGTGCATCTTCGACAACACGGCGCTCGACGCGGCGACCGCCAACGCGCTCGACCTGCTGGAACTGCTCGGCGCGGTCTAGGAGGTCTACGCGGCTCCGGCGTAGCCTCGCCGATCATGTCTTCGGCCACCGAAGAGCAGTTCGCCCTCGTCGGCGCCGGCCCGATCGGCTTGTGCGTCGCGCGCGCGCTCGCGCAGCACGGCATCCCGTACGTGCAGTTCGAGGCGGCGAGCGCCGTCGGCGGCAACTGGCGCGACGGCGTGTACGAGACCGCGCACATCATCTCGTCCCGCAAGACGACCGAGTTCACGGACTACAAGATGCCGGCGAGCTATCCGGACTTTCCGAGCGGCGCGCAGATGCTCGCGTACGTCCAAGATTACGCGCGCCACTACGGCCTCGAGCCTCGCATTGCGTTCGATACGGCGGTGCGCGATGCGCGGCCGGTGTTCGAGAACGGTGTCGAGCGCTGGGAGCTTACGTTCGCGGACGGTTCGCACCGCATCTACAAGGGCGTGATCGCGTGCGTGGGGCATCACTGGGACCGCCGCTGGCCGTCGTATCCCGGCACGTTCAGCGGCGAGCTGATCCATTCGAAAGACTACAAAACGCCGGAGCAGCTGCGCGGAAAGCGCGTGCTCGTCATCGGCGGCGGCAACTCCGCGTGCGACATCGCGTCGGAAGCCGCGCGCGTCGCGGCGTCATCCCATTTGAGCACGCGGCGCGGGTACTGGTTCTTGCCCAAGACGCTCTTCGGCGTGCCGCTCGTCGAGCTGATCCCGCCGTGGGCGCCGCTGTGGCTGCAGCGCATCGGCCTGCGCGCGGCGCTCGCGGTCGCGGTCGGCGACTACGGCCGCTACGGCTTGCAGCAACCGGACCACGCGATCTTCGAACACCACCCCACGATCAACAGCGAGCTGCTGCACTACGTCAAGCACGGCCGCATCACGCCGCACCCCGACGTCGCGCGGTTCGACGGCGACGTCGTCCAATTCACCGACGGCTTACGCGAACGCTTCGATCTCGTCGTCGCAGCGACCGGGTTTCACCAGACGATTCCGTTCCTCGCCGCCGATCTCGTGCCGGTCGACGGACCGATCGTGAAGCTCTACGGCTCGATGATGAGCGATCGTTTCCGCAACATGTACGTGTTCGGCTGGTCGCAGGCGCGGTACGGTTTCGGGCCGATCGTGTCGCCCGGTGCGGATCTGCTCGCCGAGGTGATCCTCGCGCAGGCGCGGATGCGCCATCCGCTGGGCGCGGTGCTCAAGAAGATGGGCGCGAAGCTGCCGCGCACGCACCTGGTGGATCCGCACGCGGCGATGCGCGCGATCCGGCACGCGCGCAAACGGCTGCCGCTGATGCTCAAGGTGGAGAGCATGATCATGGGGTCGCGCTGAGTTTGGAGGCCTGGGAGCGCGTCCCGTGGTAACGCATCGCGTCGTGCAGTTTCCGAGCGAGGCGGCGGACCTCGCGGCGATCGCCGCGCTGCTCCGGGCGCAGGACGCTGAGCTTCGTTCGATCGCGCGCCGGGTCTATGCCGCGCGCAATCTGCCGCCCGCGTACGGCGAGCGCGCCGGGCTCATGCTCGATGCGGTCGTCGGAGCGTTCGCCGGCGACGCCGACGACTTCTACGCCGCGGGCGCCGAGCTCGGCCAGGAGACGGCGCGCTGGATGCGCGGCCGAGGCGACCGGCTTCCGGACGTGGTCGACCGGCTGCACCGCGCGCGCGTCGACTTGTTCTTGATGGAGCTTCCGGAGCGGCTTCCGGCGCCGTTGCGCACCCTGGCGGTCCGGCACATCGCCTGGTTCCTCACGGGTTACATCGGCCGCTTGTACAGCGGCGACACCGCGCTGGATTACGAGTTCGCCGGACTGACCGTGCGCCGGCTGAGCACGACGCGGTCGATTCCGGAGATCGAGCGCGTTGCCGTCGATGCTGCGCGGCGGCTGCTCGCGGTCGACGCGGCCTGGTTTGCGCGGCGCGACCAGGGCGTCTGGTCGATGTCGACGGAACGCGGACTCGATCCGCGCGCCGTGTCGCTCACGCTGCGCGACGAAGACATCCCGGGCGTCGCCGCGCTGCTGAGCGGCGAGACGATCGCCTACGACCGCGTCGAGCTCATGTCGCCCGAAGTGCACGCGATCTCACGCGCGCTCGGCGTGGGCGTCGCCCTGGCCGTCCCCATCATCATCGACGGAATCTGCACGGGGATGCTTGGGGTGGGCCGCACCGCCCAGACGCGGTTCACCGCGCAGGACCGCGGCCTCGCCGAGATTCTCGGCGCGCAGGTGAGTGCGCGCCTGCGCGAGCTTCACGCCACGACGCGCATGCGGGCTGCGGTCGACGCCCTCGAAGAATCAGACCGGCGGTTGCGCGAGCAATTGCGCCGCAAAGAGCAGATCGTCGAGACGCTGCAGCGCATCTACATCCCGCGCGCGTTCCCGACGGTGCCCGGCATCAGCTTCGATGCCGTCTACGTGCCGGCAGAGGACGATGCGCGCGTCGGCGGCGACTGGTACGACGTGTTTCGCCTGCCCGACGGGCGGATCGCGTTCTCCGTCGGCGACGTCGCCGGCCACGGCCTGCACGCGGCCGTCACGATGGGTTCGATCCGGCAGGCGATCTACATCGCGTCGCTCGACTCGCCCGGCCCGGCGGCGGTGCTGCGCACCGTCAACCGCGTGCTGCTCTTGCAGCAGGCCGCAATGGCGACCGCCATCGTCGGGTTCCTCGATCCGCGCACGCGCGCAATCACGTACGCGTCGGCGGGACACCCGCCGCCGCTCGTTGCCGGCCCGGGCGGCGCACGGTTCTTGGAGCCCGGCGGTATCCCGCTCGGCATCCTCGATGACGCGCTGATCACCGAATCGCGGATCGACGTCAGTGGTGAAACGCTCTTCGTGCTCTACACCGACGGATTGATCGAATACGCGCGCGACGTGGCGGCCGGGCAAGAGACGCTGCGCCGCGCCGTCGACGTCGCCGCCGCGGAAGACCCTACGCGCGATCACGCGCTGCGCATCGTCGAGCGCGTGCTCGGCGGCGGCGGGACCGACGATGACCTCGCGCTGCTGGTCGTCCGCTTCGCGGAGCCCGGCGCGCGCCTGGCGATCAGCTCGACGCAGACGCGCAGCGATGCCGTGTCGTGGGACGTCGACGCGTCCGACCCGAGCTCCGCCGCTGCGGTGCGCACGCAGTTCATCGTGTTTCTGCGCCGCTTCGTCGACGCCGGGACGGACTTGTTTCCGGCCGAGCTCATCTTGGGCGAACTGCTGGCGAACGCGGTCGAACACGCTCCTGGGCCGGTGCACGTCGAGCTGGTGTGGCGGGGCGAGGAGGCGATGCTGACGGTGCGCGACAACGGGCGCGGATTCCAACCGCGCGCGCGGTTACCGGAGGACGTGTTCTCCGAGAGCGGCCGCGGGCTATTTCTCGTCTCGGCGTTCGCGAGAAGCGTGACGTCGGAGACCCGGCTCGAGGGCGGCACCGACGTGTGCGTCGTGCTGCCGTTCACGCGCCCGGAGCCGGCGTAGATGCCGTACGGTCTCGCGCGTGACATTCAAACGTGCCGCGGACACCACGCCGTGTTGCGAGCGCAGCTCGAACGTTTCCCGGCCCCGGTTGCCGGCGACGCGGCACAGATTCGAACGGCGTTGCGCGAGCTCGAGATGGTGCTGCTGCGGCACCTCGCGTTCGAAGACGCCCGGCTGTACCCGGTGCTGGAGGCCGCCGCGCCCCCGATTGCGGAGCGCGCACGGCGGTACCGAGCGGAGATGGGGCATCTCAGCGGCAGCGTCGTCGCGTTCTTGCAGCGCTGGAGCCCCGACGGCGCAATCGAAACGGATCCGAACGCGTTCGCCCAAGCCTGGGCGGCGGTGCGCACGGCGCTCGAACGGCGCATGGCGGCCGAAGACGACGACCTCTACGACGTCGCGGAGCGCTATTCGAGCTGAGCGGTTACTCCGGCAGCGCTAGGCGGACCGGCTCGCTGCCGTCGGCAAAGTGGAGCACGATCTCGCCGTCGGCGTTGCGCACAACCGACACCGGGACGGCGCCGGCGGGCGCGCGCCCGTTCGCCGGCGTCGCGCGTTTGCGCCGCGCGAGGCGTTCCCGCAGACCGGCGAGCGCGACGTAGACGACCGGAACGACGAACAGGTTCAGCACCGTCGAGAGAATCATCCCGCCGAAGACAGCCGTCCCGAGCGAACGGCGGCTCGCCGCGCCCGCGCCCGACGCGAACACGAGCGGTACGGTCGCGAGAATGAACGCGAGCGACGTCATGAGAATGGGGCGCAGCCGCGTCTGTGCGGCGTCGCGCACCGCGGCCGCAGCATCGAGACCGTGCTTGCGTCGCTGGTTCGCGAACTCCACGATCAAGATCGCGTTCTTGCTCGCAAGGGCGATCAGCATCAGGTAGCCGACTTGTGCGTACAGGTCGCTCGGCAGCGCGCGCAGGTCGAGGGCGAGGATCGCGCCGAGAATCGCGAGCGGCACGGATACGAGGATGATGATCGGGTCGCTGTAGTTCTCGTAGTTCGCGGCGAGGACGAGGAACACGCACAGCAGCCCCAAGCCGAAGATCACCAGGGCCTGGCTGCCGAACTCGATTTGCTCGAGCGAGATGCCGGTCCATTCGAAGTTCGTGCCGGCCGGCAGGCTTTGCGCGGCACTCGTCATTGCGGCCAGCGCCTGACCCGAGCCGTAGCCGCCCGCGGGAACGCCGTTGATCTCGATCGAGCGCAGCAGGTTGTAGTGCGTGATGATCGGAGCGATGCGATCCATGTGCGTGCTCACGAGCGACGAGAGCGGGATGCTCGCCGCGAGCTGAGGACCGGGCGCATTGGTGCGGACGTAGATCCGGTCGAGCGCCTCGAGCCGGTTGCGAAACGGCAAGTCGGCTTGCACGTACACGCGGTACGAGCGGTTGAGATAGTCGAAGTCATTGACGTACTGCGAGCCGAGATAGACCTGCATCGCCGAGAAGACGTCCGGGAGCGGGATGCCCAGCGACGCGATCTTGTCGCGGTTGAGCTCGACGACGAGCTGCGGCGCGTCGTCGCGGAACGTGGTCGACACGTTGCCGAGCGTCCGGTCGCGTCGCGCGTCGGCGATCAAGCCGCGCGCCGCCGCGGTGAGCCCTGGGATGCCGATGTTGTCCTGGTCCTGCAGCTCGAACTGAAAGCCGGCGAGGTTGCCGATTCCGCGGATCGCCGGCGGGTTGAACGCGAGCACGTTCGCGTTCGCAATCTGCGCGAGCCGCGGCCGCAGCCGCCGCATCACGCCCGCCGCCGAGGCATCCGCGGCCTTGCGCTCGTCCCACGGCGTGAGCGAGACGAACATGAGCGCGCGGTTGGGAGCGTTGATGCCGAACTGCGTGCCGTTCGGCTCGAACACCACCCGGATCTCGGGAAACTGGGCGAGCATGCCTTCGATCCGCTTCGTCACCCGCTCCGTGTCGGCCAGTGACGCGCCTTCGGGCAACTGAATCGTCACGTAGAAGTAGCCGAGGTCTTCGTCCGGCAGAAAGCCCGTCGGGATCGTTTGATAGGCGAAGTACGTCCCCACGAGGCCGACGGCGAAGAGGGCGAGCACGACGCCTCGAAAGCGCACCAGCGCAGGCAGCACGGCGTGATAGCCGTTGCGGCCGGCGTCAATGGCGCGATTCACCATGCCGTAGAAACCGGTGCGGTGAACCGTATGCTCGCCGAGCAGCAGCGCGGAGAGCGTCGGCGTCAGCGTGAGCGCGTTGAACAGCGAGATCGTGATGGCGCAGGCGATCGTCAGCGCGAACTGCTTGTAGAGCTGGCCGGTCGTGCCTGCGAAGAACGCGACCGGAATGAACACCGCGAGCAGCACCAGCGAGCTCGCAACGACCGCGCTGGTAATCTCTTTCATCGCCGCCGACGCGCCGGCGTAGGACTCCATGCCCTTCTCGTTGACGAAACGCGCGATGTTCTCGATCACGACGATCGCGTCGTCGACCACCAGCCCGGTCGCAAGCGTCAGCCCGAACAGCGTCAGCGTATTGATCGAAAAGCCCAGCGCCTTCATGAGCGCAAACGTTCCGATCAGCGAGACCGGGATCGTGATCGCCGGGATCAGCGTCGTGCGCCATGACTGAAGGAACAAGAACACGACCGCGATCACCAGCACGATCGAGATCGCCAGCGTCTTGAGCACCTCGCGAATCGACTCGCTCACGAACGGGGTCGCGTCGAAGCCGAACCGGTAGGCGATGCCGTGCGGAAAGCGCCCTTGCAGCCGGTCCATCGTCTGGCGGACGTCCCCGGCCACCTGCAGCGCGTTGGCGCTGGGCAAGGTGAGGACCGCGATGCCGATCGCTTCGCTGCCGTCGAGGCGCAGGTCCGTCGTGTAGCTCTCCGCGCCGAGCTCGACGCGCCCGACGTCGCGCAGGCGCACGAAACCCGCGTCCGGATTCGACCGCAAGATCAGGTTGCCGAATTGTTCGACGGTGCGCAGCCGCCCCAGCGCGCGCACCGAGATCTGATAGGGCTGGTCGGAGCGAATCGGCGCCGAGCCGATCGAGCCCGCGGCGACCTGGACGTTCTGTGCTTGCAGCGCGCCGACGATGTCGGGAGCCGTGACGTGGTTGAGGTTGAGACGCGTCGGGTCGAGCCAAAGCCGCATCGCATAGCGCCGCTCGCCGAAGATGCGCACGTCGTTGACGCCCCGGATCCGCTTGATGACGTCCACGATGTTGTTCGACGCGTAGTTGCTGACGAACACGCGATCGTAGCGCACGTCGCTCGACGTCAAGCCCATCGCGATGACGAACGTGCCGCTGTTCTTGGTCACCGTCACGCCGGTCGCGCGCACTTCGGCGGGGAGCCGGCCGATGGTATTGTTCACCTGGTTTTGCACGTCGTTGGCGGCGAGATCGATGTTGCGGTCCAGCTGGAACGTGCAGACGATCGAGCTGGTGCCGTCGCTCGTCGTGGTCGACGTGATGTAGCGCAGGCCGTCGACCCCGTTGATCGCCTCTTCGAGCGGCGTCGTGACCGAGGACTCCGCGGATTGCGCGTTGGCCCCGATGTAGGTGGCCGTCACGGTGACCACCGGCGGCGCGACCTGCGGGAACTGGGCCACGGGAAGCGTGGGGATCGAGATCAGCCCGGCCAGCATGATGAAGAGCGCGCAGACCGATGCGAAGACCGGCCGGTGCAGAAAGAACTCGATCACGGCGGCCTTCTTCGACCCCGGGGCGCGCCGGCCCCATGTCGAAAGTTGCCAGGAATGGGGCCCGCACGCCGAACCGCCGCAGTCGTCATCGCGATCCTGGCCAAGCCGCCGCACGGCGTCGTGTTCATCGAGCGCGCGGCGCACCTGCGCGACCATCCCGGCCAGATCGCGCTCCCCGGCGGATCCGTCGACGCGCAGGACGGCGGCGACTTGCGGCGGACCGCCCTGCGGGAGATGCGCGAAGAGGTCGGGATCGCGGCCGACCGCGTGCACATCGTGGCGCAATTGCCGATGGTCAGTCAGACGCGCGCGAACAACTTCGACGTGACCCCGTTCGTCGCGTCGGTCGCGCCCGGTCCGCTGACGATCGACGGCACCGAAACCGCCGCGGTGTTCACCATCCCGCTCGACGTGATCGTCGAGCACCTGCAGCCCGGCACGCACGTGGTCGGCGAGCAGAGCATCGAGACGTATCTGCTCGACTACGAAAGCCGGCGGGTCTGGGGACTCACGGGGCACATCCTGCGCTCCTTCGTCGAAGCATGGAACGACGCGGCGAACCCGTTGCGCCGCGCGGTGGAGGCGGCGCGCGCCGGAACCGTGGAAGCGAACCCAGAAGGACGGAGCGATCGTGTATGAAAGAGCGCTCGATTCTTCCGCGCACGCTGCTGATCGCGGCGACGCTGCTGGTCAGCGTGGTGGCGCTCGGCACGGCGGGATACGTCGTGCTGGAAGGCTGGTCGTGGTTCGACGCGCTCTACACCACCGTCACGACGATCACGACGGTGGGCGGAGGCGAGCCCGCGCCGCTCAACGTCGCCGGCAAATGGTGGACGATCGCGGTCGTCGCGTTTGGGTTCGGCGTGCTGACCTACACGGTGCTCGCGCTGGTCGCATACGTTATCGAAGGCCATCTCGGCGAACAGTTCGGCGCGCGCCGGATGCGGCGGCGGGTCGCTAAGATGCAGGACCATTTCATCTTGTGCGGCTTCGGCCGCGTCGGGCGCGAGATCGCACGCGACTTCACGGCGGAGAAGATCTCGTTCGTCGTCGTCGACATCAACCCCGACTCGCTCGAGCGTGCGGCGGCGCAAGGGTTCACGGTGATGAACGGCAACGCCGCGGACGTCGGAACGCTGCAAGCCGCCGGAATCGAACGCGCGCGGGGCTTGGTGACCGCCGTCGACGACGACGCGGACAACATCTACGTGACGCTGTCCGCGCGCGTGCTCAAACCGGATCTGTTCATCGTCGCCCGCGCGAACGCGGAAGATGCCGAGCGCAAGATCAGGCTGGCGGGCGCGAACCGGGTCATCTCGCCGTACACGATCGGCGGCCGCCGCATGGCGAGCCTCGCGATGCGCCCGACAGCCGTGGAGTTCGTCGATACGGTGCTCTCCGCCAACAACGGGCAGCTGCTGCTCGAAGACCTCACGATCCGCCCCGGATCGGCCTGGATCGGGCGCGCGCTCGCGGAGCTGTTTCCGCACGACGACGAAGCGTTCGTGCTCGCGCTCAAGCGCGACGGCGAGATGCGCTTTCGGCCGCCCGCGGACACGGAGCTCAACTCGGGCGATGAGCTCGTCGCGGCTGGGCCGCCCGAAGCGATTCGCGCGCTCGAACAGCGATTGTGACGGCCGTTTAGCCGGCCATGAGTCCTGGCGGCAGCGGAATGCCGATGCGGAGATCGGAGACGCGCACCAGAGCCCGTGCGCATCCCACGATCGTCGCGGTCGCGGGGATCGGGGTGCGGTCTGGTGCGAAACCGATTGTGACCATGGCGGCGGGCTTGCAGTTTGCCGGCACGGGCGGCTCATAGCTGACGGTCAACGAAGCTTCCATCCCCGGAGCGAGCGCGAGCACGTGCGGCGTGGTGCGCCGCGGAACGTAGCGGACGGAGATTGCTTTCGCGTCGGCATCCAGCAGCTGCAGAACGACGGTGTCTGTGATGCTGCAGGCGGCGCCCCGATTCTGCAGGGCGTAGATCGCGCGTGAAGCGAGCCGGCCCGCGGGGACGGTGCGCACTTCGCGCAGGTGCATGTCCGCCGGAAGGCAGGCCGGCAACGCCGGTGCGGGCGGCGGCGCCGGCGGAACCGCGAGCCCGCGCTTGCCGATCGCGTACGAGGTCACGTCGATTCGCGTGATGCTCGCGCACGCCGCGAGCGGGATCGTTCCTTCCGCTGCGTTGCTCGTTTCGTTGACGGTCACGCTCAGCGAGCACGGTGCGGCCGGCGGTGCTTGCGACGTCACATAGCGCACCTCGAACGATGCCTCGGAGCCGGGTGCCAGCACGACCACGTAGAGGAGCGTGATGTGTCCAACCGGCAGCGGGTCGGCCGGCGCGCCCGGAACGACGAGCGCGGGGAAGCCCGCGAGCGCGCACGCGATGCGGCCGGTGTTCGTGAGGACGACCGTCATGCGATGCGTGGCCCCGTCCGTCGCGGTGTCCGTGAACCGAGCCGCGAGCTGCGACCCGCAGGGGGACGGCATGGGCGGCACGGCTAGCGGCGCGGCGGAGGCGCCGCCGACCAGGAGCGTTGCGGCGAAAACGGCCGCGAGCACAGGTGAGACGAGCAAGCGTGAAACGGCGGGCCTCATGCGGATTCAACGTGCGACAGGGCAGCCGCGTCGCTATTCGGAACCTTCCAAGCCAATGTCCGCCGCGTGCGGTCCTTGAATGGCGAGGTGTCCCGAAGTGATCCTCAACAGCGTCGAAGTGATGTTCGGAGGGCAAGCCGGCGACGGCAGCTTGACGACGGGTGACTTGATCGCGGGTGTGTTCAAGCGGATGGGCCTGGAAGTCTACACCTACAAAGACTTCCCGTCGCGCATCCGGGGCGGCCACACCAACTACGTCATTCGCGCGAGCGAACGCAAAGACTACGGGATGGCGGATGCGGTCGACGGCCTGGTGGCGTTCGATCTGGAAGCCGTCGAGGCGCACATCGAGGAGATGCGGCCCGGCGGCTTCGTCGTTTTCGACAACACGTCCGAAGTGATCTCCGACGACATGCGCCGCCATGACGTGACGTGGTACGAGATCCCGCTCGCCAAGCTCGCGAAGGAACTCGGGCTCGAGCTCATTCGCAACACGATCTCGCTCGGCGTGCTCGGCGCGCTGATCGGCATGGACCCCGCGATCATCCGCAACGACGTGCGCCGGCTGTACCAGCGCAAAGGCGAGAAGGTCGTCGATCTCAACATGCGCGCGATCGAGGCCGGCGAGAACTTCGTGCGCGACAACTTCACCGGCAAGCCCAGCGGCTACGGTCTCGTGGCCGCGAACGACGGCGACCGGCTGATCATGATGGGCAACGACGCGATCGCGTACGGAGCGCTCGTCGCGGGCTGCCGCTTCATGGCCGGATATCCGATCACACCCGCCACCGACGTGCTCGAGTGGATGTCGGTGCAGCTTCCGAAGTTCGGGGGCGTGGTCGTGCAAGCGGAAGACGAGCTCGCGGCGATCACGATGACGCTCGGCGCCGCGTATG
>JAXDMA010000242.1:0-3650 GCA_034666305.1 Vulcanimicrobiota bacterium | reverse complement strand
GCACGCACGTCACGCGCACGCGCGTGCGCTTCGGCGAGACGGACGCCGCAGGCATCGTGTTCTACCCGACGTTCTTCGCCTGGTTCGACGTCGGCATGAGCGGCTTGCTGCGCGCCGCGCTCGGCGGCGAGCTGTGCGACGCGCACGGCCGTCCGCGGTTTCCCGTGCCGATCGTGGAGGCCGGCGCGCGGTTCGTCGCGCCGCTTCACTTCGATGACGCGATCGCGGTTCGCTCGACGATCACCGAGTTGGGCAGGAGCTCGCTGCGCGTCGAGCACACCGTGCTGCACGGCGAGGTGGAGGCGGCGCGCGGCTTTGAAGTCCGCGTGCTGATCCAGCCGGACGAAGACGGCCGCATCAAGGCGCGGCCGCTGCCGCCCGAGCTGCGCGCCGCGCTCGCCGAACCGGTGACGACGGAAGACGGCGGAGCCTGACGAAGGTCGGGCGATGCCGCTCGACCCGTCGCTCCTGCTGTTCGTCCCCGCCGACCGCCCCGACCGATTTGCCAAAGCGCTCGCGTCGGGCGCGACCGGTGCGATTCTCGATCTCGAAGACGCCGTCGCCCCCGACCGCAAGGCATTCGCGCGCGATAGCGTGCGCGCGTTTCTCGACGCGAACGAAGATCTGGAACGCGTCAGCGTTCGCGTGAACCCCGCCGACACACCGGACGGACGCGCGGACCTCGCGATGCTCGCAGGCGCGCGCCGCTGCGGCGCCGTCGTGATCCCCAAGGTCGGCGACGTCGCCGGCTGCGCGCGCGTCTCCGGCGAGATCGGAAACGTGCCGCAGATCGTCATCATCGAGACGGCGCGCGGCGTGGCGAACTGCGAGACGATCGCGCTCGCGCCTGACGTCCTGGCGCTGGCCTTCGGACCGTACGATCTCGCCGCGGAGCTCGGCGGCGAAACGGACAACGACGTGATGCTCCCGCACCGCGCGCGCATGCTCGTCGCCGCGCGCGCCGCGCAGCGCTGGGCCATCGACGGCCCGTCGCGCGAGTACGGCGACGCCGCGATCCCAGCGCGCGACGCAGTGCACGCGCGCCGACTCGGCTACGACGGCAAGCTGCTGATCCACCCGGCGCAGATCGCACCGGTGCGCGAGGCGTTCGCACCGTCCGATGCGGACGTTGCCTACGCGCGCCGCATCGTTGAAGCGGCGCAACGCTCGAACCCGGCGGTCCTCGACGGCACGATGATCGACCCGCCGATCGTGATCGCCGCAGAACGAGTACTGCGCCGCGCCGGAAACTAGACGAGAGAAAACTTTAGGGCCCGGATTACTCCGAGCCCTGCATGCCTCGCGTTGCTGCAGCAACTCCATGCGAGGTACGCAGATGATACCTCGCATGCTTGATCATGTCAAGGCGATTCCGACTGCATTCGCGACGACACGACGAACCGCCAGGAGATCGCGCGCGTTCATGACCGGAATGATCCAATTGCCGCGGTGGAAAATCCGGTCCACGCGCTGCAGCGCGACATGAGCGACGAGGTCCCCTTTCGCCCAGCACGTTCTGAGGCCGGCGTAGCGTCCGGCCGGAATCCCGTAATGCCACGGAAGAAGCGGTTGCGGCTCGACTTCACTCAACGGTACTACGATCATCGTCGCGTCAGCCACGTACTTGAACGCACGCATCGGTGAAACAACGACGACGCGCCGCTTCTTGACCATTTCCGGACGAAGATATCCTTCGAAATTGCAGATAACGATTGATCCGGGCGCGGGGATGAACGAAAGACCCACCCGCTCGTCATAGCAGTCTGATGTTGCCCGTCGATGGCCGGGAAATGAACGTTACGCGACCATCCCAAACGCGCCGGCGGCACGCAGCCGCGCAATCTTCTCGCGGTCGTAGCCGAGCAGATCGTGCAGCACCGCTTCCGTGTGCTCGCCCAATCCGGGCGCGCGCGTGTACTGCGCGGGCGCTTTGCCCACGCGCACCGGGCTCGCGATCCAGCGCGCGGTGCCGAATGTCGGGTGCTCGACCTCCGTCACGAGGCCGCGCGCAGCCGTCTGCGGATCGGCCAGCGCGGAGCGTACATCGTTGATCGGGCCGCACGGCACGCCCGCAGCGGTCAACGCCGCGATCCATTCTGCCGTCGTGCGCTTAACGAGCTCGTCCTGCAGCGTCGACGTTACGAGCGTCCGATTCTTGCGGCGCGCGGCAAAGCCGCGGAACCGCGGGTCGCCGTGGACGTGCGCGATGCCGAGCACATCGACGAGCCGTTGCCAGAACTTCTCCTTCGCGCAGACGACGACGATCCACCCGTCGGCCGTGCGGAAGTTCTGAAACGGCACGATCGACGGATGCGCCGAGAATGCCAGCCGCTGGGGCTCGTACGCGCCGTCGGGCGCGAGCGCCCACGAAGCGACGTAGGTGAGCATGTTCATCGCGGTGTCGAACAGCGACGTGTCGCAGTCGCATCCGGTGCCGTCGCGCCGCGCCGCGTGCACGCCGGCCAGCAGCGCGAGCGCCGCGACGAGGCCGCCGCTGTAATCCACCACCGACAAGCCCGATTTCGTCGGCGGACCGTCCGGATCGCCGGTCAGCGACTGCCATCCCGCAAGACCCTGCAAGATATAATCGTACGCCGGCTCCGCGCGCCGCGGACCCGTCATCCCGAATCCCGACAGCGACACGCACACGATCCGCGGGTTGACCGCGGCCAGGTCGGCGTAGCGCAAGCGCAGCTTCGCGGGAATGTCGCCGCGCAGGTTCGAGTACACAGCATCGCTGACGCGCACGAGATCTTCGAACACCGCGCGGCCGGACTCGTTCGTGAGATCGAGGGCCAGGCTGCGCTTGTCGTGATTGAACGTTTCGAAGAACAGCGAGTCGTCGCCCGACTGGTACGGCGGCACCGCGCGGCCCACGTCGCCCCCGGTGCGCACGTCCTCGATCTTGATCACGTCGGCGCCCAACTCGGCGAGATGCACGGTGCCGAACGGCCCCGCACCGTACTGCTCGACGGCCACGATGCGAACGTCGGCAAGCGGGCGAGGGCGTACGGCTGAACTGGTCATGCGCAAGGATGTCGCTCCGCGATTGATGCACTCCCGCTCCTGATGGGTGACGAGGACGTTGGACGCTCGCGCGGCGGATCGTGGATCGTGCGCCACACGGCGGCCGGCGGCGGGCGGGAGCCCGCATGGCAAGCCGGCGGTTTTCATGACGAACTCGGCGACGTGCTTGCGGCTGCGTTCGCCGAGCCGTTTGCGCTGCATTGGGTCCTCGAGGACGGCGAGCACATCGACATCTGGGTCGTGCCGCCCAACGAGCGGCGCGCATACCAGACGCTGGTCACGGCCGGAATGAGCGACAACCCGATGACCGTACCGGACGGGTACGAAGAGCGCGCGCGACTGGAGCTGACCCTGTCGCTTCCTGCGAATTGGACGTTGACAAACGAGACCATGAAGAGCGAACGCGTCTTCTGGCCCGTGCGGCTGCTGCGCAATCTGGCGCTGTATCCGCGGCGCTATGCGACGTTCTTGGACGTTACGCACACTGTCCCGAACGGCGACGAGGCCGAGCCGTACGCGTTGAATACCAACATGATGTGCGCGCTGATCGCTCCATCTCCGTTCGCCGAACCTGAGCCGGTAACGATCCGCGGCAGCGACGGGCGCGTCGTGCAGTTCGCGTC
>JAXDMA010000241.1:0-7875 GCA_034666305.1 Vulcanimicrobiota bacterium | reverse complement strand
GCTCGGCGCGGTGCTCGCCGTCCTGGCAGTCGCCGGCACCGCGCGCGCGTTCCGCTATCCGGCCGCGGCGTCGCTGTTGCCGGCGGTCGTGCCGGCGAGCGAGTACATGCGCGCGAATTCGGCGGCGTCCGCGGTGCGCGAGGTGATGCGGGTCGGCGGCCCGGCAGCGGGCGGCGTCCTCGTCGCCGTCGCGCCCGCGGTCGCGTACGGAACCGCAATGGCGGCGTTCGCGTTGGGCGCGGCATTCACGCTGGCGATCCCCCTGCTGCACGGCGCGCCGATCGGCGGCCGGGTCGCATGGCGCGACCTCTTCGGCGGACTGCGGTTTCTGCGTGAAAAGCCCGTGCTGTCCGGCGCGATCTCGCTGGACTTGTTCGCGGTGCTGTTCGGCGGCGCGACCGCGCTGCTGCCGGTTTATGCGGCGCAAGTGTTTCATACGGGGCCGGCCGGCTTCGGTTCGCTCCGCGCTGCCGTCGCGCTCGGTACCGCGCTGTGCGCGCTGGTGCTCGCGCGCCGGCCGATCCATCGGCGCGCAGGGCCGCGTCTGCTCGCGGCCGTCGCGTGCTTTGGCGCCGCGACGATCGCGTTCGGTCTGTCGACGTCACTGTGGCTCGCGATCCCCGCGCTCGCGGCCGTCGGCGCGGCCGACATGGTGAGCATGGCGATCCGCGATGCGCTGATCGCCCTGGGCACGCCCGACGTGATGCGCGGTCGCGTCACCGCGGTCGAAGGCGTCTTCATCGTCGCGAGCAACGAGCTGGGCGAGTTCGAGTCGGGAACGCTCGCGGCGTTCATCGGCGCGGTTCCCGCCGTCATCGCCGGCGGCGTGGCAACCATCGCCGTGGTCGGATTGTGGGCGTGGCGAAATCCGTCGCTGCGGCGGGCCGACGCGATTTCGTCCTGATGGTCGATGCGGGCCGAGCTCCCGCCGTCTTCGTTTCCCGAGGCAGGTGCAGCGAGACCGGCGTCTTGTAGTATGACGCGTCGGGCCGGAGCGACCGGCATCCGAACTGGGGAGCGTGAGTGTGGCTACACGTCGTGCGAAAACGGGGACGCAGCGAGCGCGGCGGTCTTCGGATCTGTTCAAGCCGTCGATCGACTTTCATGCGCCCGCCAAACGGTCGCTCAAAGTCTATGCGTTCGATCCTACGTTGGGGCGAATGCTCGGCAACCAATTGGTCATTGACGTCAAGTACGAGAAACTGGAGCCCGGTCCGGCCGGCAAGCATTTCGTCGTGGTGGATTACGACGGCTCCGCGCAGACGTACTACAAGCCGGTCGATCTCGACGATCCGCACCTGCTCTTGCGTGAAGGCTTGGACCCGACGGAATCCGATCCGCGCTTCCACCAGCAAATGGTGTACGCCGTGGCATCCGAGACGCTCGAGCGGTTCGAGGCCGCGCTCGGGCGACACATTCACTGGAAGCCGCTCAAGGATCGCAACGGGAAATTTCTGACGGCGCAGGTGAACCGCCTTTACCTGTTCCCGCACGCAATGGCGGAGGCCAACGCGTTCTATAGCGCCGACGCGCACGGCATCCTCTTCGGATATTTTCGGGCGGGGAATGTTCCCGACGCGCAGGTCTTGCCCGGGCAGACGATTTTTACGTGCCTATCGCACGACATCATCGCGCACGAGACCACGCACGCGATCGTGGACGGAATTCGCAAGTACTTCACCGAGCCGACGAACATCGACGTGCTCGCGTTCCACGAAGCCTTCGCGGACCTCGCGGCGCTCTTTCGTCACTTCTCGCATCGCGAAGCGCTGCTCGACACGCTGCAGCGCACCGGCGGCAAGCTCTACGTTCCTACGATGAACGCGGACATTCAAGGGGTGCCGAGCGATCCCACCATTCAGGCCGAGATCGCGCCGGACAATCCGCTGATCGAGCTCGCGCGCCAGTTCGGCCAGGTCTCAGGGTCCCGCAGCGGCTTGCGGAGTGCGCTGGGAACCAAGGCCAACCCGCAAGACCTGCGCACGAAGCTGGAGCCGCACGCGCGCGGCTCCATTCTGGTGGCTGCGGTGTTCGACGCATATTTCTCGATCTACATCCAGCGAACCGCGGATCTGTTCCGCATCTTTCGGGCCGGCGGCGGCTCGGCGAATCCGACCGACTTGCCGGGTCCGCTCGCAACGCAGCTCGCGAATGAGGCGGCCCGCATCGCGGAACTGTTCTTCGGAATCTGCGCGCGCGCGCTGGATTACTTGCCGCCGGTGGACGTCACGTTCGGAGATTTCTTGCGTGCGATCATTACCGCGGATCACGATCTCTTTCCGAGCGACACGTACGGCGTGCGCAACGCGGTGATGCAGTCGTTCCGTTCGCGCGGCATCGTGCCCGAGGACGCGCAATTCTTCTCGGAGGACGCGCTGCGCTGGCCGGAGGTCGACAAGCATGCCTTGCCGCTCGTGCACGGTTTGATTTTCGGCGATCCGAACGGCCTCACGAGCCACCAAAAAGACGAGAACGCCAAGGTCTTGAAGCGCTATGCGAAGGCGAACGCCCGAACACTCGGCTTCACGCCGCCGGGCAACGACATTGAGGTGCCGTCCTTTCACCCGATGTTCCGCACGGACGAGGACGGTTCGCTCAAGGTCGACATGGTCGTCGAGATGGTTCAACCGGGCGAAGAGCCGGTCGACCCGACGGTGTCCAAAACGGGCAACGTCCGGCGCCGCGGCGGCGTGACGCTGATGATCGCGCAGGCCCCGCTCCTCGACGGGAAAATCGGCCCTCCGCGCGTGCGATATTGCATTGCGAAGCACCCGCGCGACGGTGCCGACGTTCGGCCGCGCGCCGCGTATGTCGCGGAGGGCCTCACCAACGCCGACGGCCGAGTCAACTTCGGCCTGCTTCACGGGACGTAACACATGGCAACTCGTAAGATCGCAAAAAAGCGCCCACCCGCGAAAAAGCGCCCCGCCGCGAAGAAGCGCCCGGCCGCGAAGAAGCGCCCGGCCGCGAAGAAGCCCCGGGCGACGAAGAAGAAGCCGGCACGTGCGCCGAAGACCGCGCCGGTCAAAACCGGCCCGACCGCATCGTCCGCGCCGGCCGGCGGCGTCGGCGGGCCGGCCGGGATCCGCATTCGCATGTACCGAGTCGGCTTCGGCGACTTCTTCTTGCTGAGCTTGCGCGGCGCGGACGGAACGCCGCAACACGTCCTGATCGATTGCGGCGTGCACGCCGCGAATCTGGGCAGCATCGGCCAAGCGATCAAACAACTCGCGCAAGACACCGGGAAACATCTCGCGCTCGTCATCATGACGCATCATCACGCCGATCACATCTCGGGTTTCGCGATCGGCAAGGACGATTTCAAGGAGTTCACGGTCGATCGCGTCTGGATGCCGTGTTGGGATGACCCGAAGAACGCGGCCGCCACGGCGTTCCAGGCGAATCTGACCGCTGTGGCCACGCACCTGCAGCTCCAGTTGAAAGTCCGCGGCGAGAACGATCCGTTCCGAAACATGGCCGAGAACATCACCGGCGTGCTGACGGCGGCCGGCGGCAGCAACGACGTCGCGATGGCCACGCTCCGAGGCGGCTTCGCGAATCCGGCGCCGGTCGACTACTACAAGGCCGGTGATCCCGCCACGCTGCCCGACTCATTGGCCCGCATCGGCCTGACGGCGAAAATCGTGGGGCCGCCGGGCCTCGACCAGCGCGATCTCGTGAGTCAAATGGATAACAACTAGTACCAGTACCTCGCGGGAGATACGGATCCAAATGCGCCGCCGGCGCGGATCGACGCCGTCTTCCGGGCGACGAAGGACGATTATCCCGAAGCGGCGTTTCGGCTCTTCACGCACGCTAGAATCGAAAGGAACGTCCATGCGGCGCAGCCGGACGTCTTGGCCGCGCAAGCACAGAAAGCCGACAACACGATCAACAACCAAAGCCTTGTCGTGTTCTTCACCTTCAACGGCAAGACGATGCTCTTCGCCGGCGACGCGCAATGGGGAAACTGGGACAACTTCCTGTTCGGCGGGGCGACCGTCGACGACACCACACCGTTGACCAGCGCTAGCAAAGGCATGCTGGCGAACCTCGACTTCTACAAGGTCGGGCATCACGGGAGCCGCAACGCGACGCCCATCCCGGCCCTGTCGAACATGCGCGCCGGCGTCGCGGCGATGTGCTCCACGCAGCCCGGCGCATACGGAACGACCGACGAGACCAAGGTGCCGCAGCAGAAGCTGCTCGACGCGTTGGCCGTAAAAACGAAGATGCACCTGGCGCGCAGCGATCAAGTCGGCGTACCGGTGCCGCTCAATCAGTCGGATATCAAGCAGGCGACGGACAAGGATCCGCTGCCGTCGATCTTCACCAAGGACGACGCGAAGGGTTACATCGACTATGAGCTGTGATGTCGACCGTCCGGAGCGCAAGCCGCCGGCGTCGGTGTACATCATGGCGTTTGACCGGTGTGACGAGCTCGACGTCGTCGGCCCGGCCGCCGTGCTGCAGACGGCGAACCGTTATCTCGAAGACGCGAGTCGCAATCCGCGGGGCGCGCCGTTTGCCCTGCGCATCGTGTCGGTGGACGGGTCGGGCGCCGTGCCGTACGAAGGGCCCGACGGCAAGCACTGGTTCGTGACGGGGATCCACGGCCTCACGCTTGGCACGGAACCGTGGGACGGAAACGAGCTTCCCGACATCCTGATCGTGGCGGGCGGCGACGTTGCGGACGGCTCCGGCATCATGCGGCAGAAAGACAACGCCGCGTTCACCGGCGTCATCGCCCGCCAGCACGCGCGAGGAGGTCAGGTGGTATCGGTGTGCACGGGCGCGTTCGGACTGGCCGGTGCGGGGATCGCGCAGGGCCGGCGCATGACGACGCATCCGGGACTCATCAACCTCCTCGTCGCGGCGGGCGTGCGCGTGCTCAATCCCGACTGGGACGCACGCGTGGTGGACGACGGCGACATCATCTCGTGCGGCGGCGTCACGTCGGGCATCGACGAGGCTTTATATCTCGTGCAAGCGTTCTGGCCGGGCGACCCGCAGCTCGAAAGCGACGTGCGCGGCTTCGTGGACTTCCACTACCGCAGCCCGGTCGCAGTGAGGTGATAGGTATGGCGAAATCACATTTGTTCGTGGGAGCGATCGCCATGGCGATCGCGTGGACGACGATGACCGCAGTCGTCGCGGCTGATACGCTCGACCCCGCGACCTTCAAACAGACGATGCGGCGCCCGCTCATCGTGGTGGATACCGTGCCGGCCGGCGGCGTGCAGATCAAGTGGGGTAACGGCGCGTATGATTACGGTTACGGCGCGTGGGTCGAGTGCGCGACGTTCGTCAACAACGGGCCGAAAACCGCAACCGTGGTTCGCATCGCCTTCGCATATCTCGACGAGAACAAGAAATTCGTCGGGAAAGACGTGCTCGAGCGCAAAGGCACGTTCTCGACCGGCGCGGTGATCGAGGGCCGCGGGGGCGTGATCCAACCCAGGTTCACCGATGGCTGCATCAAGCCGAAGAACACCACCCGCGACACGGAGACAATCGCCGTCGTGGTCGAAGGCGTCACGTACGACGACGGCACGCGTTTCGATCGGGACATTGACTTCGGCACCGCGGCCGCCACGGCGGCGCCGTCGCCGAAGCCCTAAGCGACCGATTATTTCTTCATGTCGATGAACACCAACGAGCGATAGAACCCGAGGCTCGGCGCGTAGTTGAAGCTGGGATAGTTCGCGCCCGACAACCCGCGCGCCGTGAGCTCCTTGCCGGTGATGTCCGGGAGATCGAGGCACGTCACGATCGCTTCGGCGAAGGCGCGGTCGTCGGCGCGCAGCTCGAGCCACGGCTCGGACTTGGCCGCGTGTTTGCTGATCGAGAACCCTTCGGGCGCCGTAGGATGGCCGCCGGCGTACACGGCGGTGACATAATTGCGCAAATTGCGCAGGGCGCCATCGACGGCCGGCCGGTACGTCGCCGGGCACGTTTTCTCGTTCACCGCGAATGGGTCAGCCGGCGCGTGTGCCGGCGCCCCGCGGCGCATCTCCCGGTCGGATGCACCCGTTTCATCGACACCCTGCGGCGCGGTATACATACCTGCTTGCGGCGCATAGTAGAGATCGAACCCGCCGCGTGCCTCGAGTTCTTGCCATGGTGGCGCGTACAGGCGGAGACGAACCGCGTCATCGTAGGTGCCCGTGTGGATGCGGGCGCACCGTAGAAATGGACCGATCTTGCGTCCCTGGCGTGCCTGCAGACGCAGGCGTATCGCATAGCGGTCCGCGTTGCGGACGAACGATAATTCGAGCGCGTCGTACACCGTCGCCGGAAATTGTTTGAGCTGCGGATCTGCGCGAAGCGCCTCCTGAAGGCGCCGGTCGTAGTCCCGAACGGCATCCGCGTACGGCCGCGCTTGCGGAAGCTGCTCCGCGCCGCAAATCGGGTTTCCGGTGTTGGGCGCGAGCCAGTCCGTCTGAGCGACCGGCTCGAAATCGGTCATGGTGAACATGAAGCCGCCGTTCTGCATCGAGAACGCGGGCGAGAGCAGCGCCGCCTTATCGATGCCCTGTTTCCCGAGCGCGAACCGATAGCGCACGCTGTACGTGCGCGGCGCGAGCGGTGTGGTGACCGTCGGGAACGGGTCGAACCGCGCGAACGGCCCCGGATTGACGTTCGTCACGTTTTGCACCGCGACCGTCAGATCGCCGGTGAACGACGCCAGCCGCGTGCCGAGATCCAGCGTCGCGTACGGACGAGCGCGATACTCGTTGTTGCTGCCTTCGTACGCGGCTCTCGCCAGAAACGTGGTGCTGCGGCTGAGCGCGTAGGTGAACCGTGCTTCCTCGCGGTGCAGCGGCCGCTGCGGGATCTGTGAACCGGCGACGAGATCGGAGCCCTGGACGAACGGAAAGCCCGTGCCGTACGCACGAGCCCGAGATAACGAGTACGCGAGCTCGAGCCGGACGGCGCGCCCGATCTCGAACTGCGCCGAGGAGTCGAAGCCGTCGAACACCGTGCGATCGACCGGGCTCGACACACGATAGAAAAGATTCGCCGTCGTGACCGGGAACGCGCGCCCGCACGTCGATCCTCCCGCCTGCGCCGCCGCCGCCAAGTACGTGCTTGCAAACAACGATCCCGAGAGCGCGGCGGCAGGAACGATGGCGCTGACGTTCTCGTTGCGGCTGGTGTCCTGGTGAGCTTCCACGTTGAACGAAACGCGCGTTCCCGAGTGCTGCACGCCGACGCTCGTGCGCGTCGTCGACGGGATCGATCCAGGCGAAAACAGCGGACCGTCGCCCAGCGCCGTGCCGCCGTTGCAATCGAACGTCAGATCGGCGGCGGGGCCGAGCCCGTTGAACGATGCCGCCCGCGTGCCGAGGTGACCGGCCGCGAAGGTCGCGGTCAGGCCGTCGTGATTCGTAAGCTGGTAGTTCGCGTGCGCGTCGAACGTGCCGCGGCTGCCGCCGCCGCTGGCATCGCGGCCGGCGCCTGCGGACAACCCGAACTTGCGCGCCGCGATCACGGGGACGTCCACGGCGAGCGACGTGACCGACGAAGCGACGGGCGGCGGAAAGGCCGACGAGACGAACGACCCGCCGATCCGCGTCACGTCGTTGTACCCCGACACGGTCAGGTGCGCGATGCGCGAGCCGGCATAGAGCCAGCCGAGTTTCGCGACATAGCCGTGCCGGTCGGTCGTCGCGGTGTTCTCGAATCCCGCACCGGTTCCGGCGCTCACCTTGTTCGCGAAGAGCTCGAGATTGTCGGAGCGCGACTGGAAGAGGTGCAGCTCGAGCGACGCGCGGTCGAGCTGCAGCGTGTCGCGCAGCTGCACGTAGCTGCCGCGCTGAACGGTGCGATTGCCGGAGCCGTACCCGCACGGCAGCGGGCCGGTCTCTTCGG
>JAXDMA010000240.1:0-17985 GCA_034666305.1 Vulcanimicrobiota bacterium | reverse complement strand
TCGGCGTGTTGCTGCGCGGCATCGATCGCAACGACATCGAGCGCGGACAAGTGCTAGCCAAGCCGGGCTCGATCAAACCGCACAAGAAATTCAAAGCCGAAGTGTACGTCCTCTCCAAAGAAGAGGGCGGGCGCCACACGCCGTTCTTCGCGAACTACCGTCCCCAGTTCTACTTCCGCACGACCGACGTCACCGGCACCATCAAGCTGCCCGAGGGCGTCGAGATGGTGATGCCCGGCGACAACGTTCAGATGGACGTCGAGCTGATCACGCCGATCGCGTGCGAAGAGGGCCTCCGCTTCGCAATCCGCGAGGGCGGCCGCACCGTCGGCGCGGGCGTCGTCACGACCGTCGCGGATTAGACTCCGCAGTTCAAAGATAGAAGATAATGTCGAAGCAGAAGATCAGGATCAGACTGAAAGCCTACGATCACCGCGTGCTCGATCAGTCGGCCGAGCGCATCGTCGATACGGCGAAGCGCACGGGCGCGTTCGTCAGCGGTCCGGTGCCGCTCCCCACGGAGATCAACCGGTTCTGCGTCAACCGTTCGCCGCACGTCGACAAGAAGTCGCGCGAGCATTTCGAGATGCGCACGCACAAGCGCCTCATCGACATCCTCCAGGCATCGCCAAAGACGATGGACGCGCTGATGCACCTCGACCTGCCGGCCGGCGTGGACATCGAACTGAAGGCCTAGTCGGCCGAGTGCCTCGCCAACCCCTGAGAGACCGCGCCCTGCGCGGTCTTCTTCGTTGTCGGGCGGAGGAGGCGTCGTTCGGCAAAGCGAGGAAGCGCTTTGCGTGTTCCAACTCTTCGTGTTCGTGCATCTGCTCGCGGTCGCAGGACTGTTCACCGGAATCGGGATCGAGGCGGCCTCCTTCGTGGCCGCGCACCGTGCGAAAACGGCTGAGGAGCTGCGCGCGGCGCTCGGGCTGTTGCCGATGGTCGGTCCGATCATGGGCCCGTCGGCGGGCCTGCTGATCCTCATGGGGCTCGCGATGGTCTATTTCGGCGGCTTCGGATGGCAACCGTGGACGGTCGTCGGGCTGATCGTCGCGGTCGCGCTCTCGGTGAACGGACCGCTGACCAACGGACGTCGCGGCGAACGGCTTCACGCGATGGCCGCCGCGGCGCCGAACGGACCGGTCGGCCCGGAGCTGCAGGCTGCATTGGGCGACCGCTTCTTGACCTTCTCCGTCGCAGGGATGCTGACGCTGCTGGTCAGCATGCTCTACGTGATGTCGAACAAGCCGCCGCTCGTGTCGTGCCTCGTCGCGCTCGCCCTCGCGCTGATCGTGGCGGCCGTCCCGGCGCTGCGCGTCAGGTCGTCCGCCGCCGGGGCGTAGCAGCAGTCGAGCTGATCACGCCGATCGCGTGCGAGGAAGGCCTCCGCTTCGCGATCCGCGAGGGTGGCCGCACCGTCGGCGCCCGGCTTCGTCACGACCGTCGCGGATTAAACTGAGCCAGTGACACAGGGCTAACGACCCCCGTGCAAGCCGGGGTTTTTCTTTTGGGTAGACTCCTGAGAGATGACGACCGAGCGGCTTCCTGATGGGCTTCCGCCGATCGACCTTGCGACGCTCGACCTGCTGCCGGATCCGGCGTGGGTCACGCCGGCCGAACCGGGCGTCGCGTACTTCAACGCGGCGTGGCTCGCCTTCACCGGCGCTGCCGTCCGCACCGCGACCAGCGCGGAATTCCTCGGCTTCGTCCATCCCGACGAGCGCGATCGCGTGCTGCCCGTGTGGGCGGCGTCGATCCGGCATGGGGAGCTTTTCGCGGAGCACTTTCGCATCCGCCGCGCCGACGGCGCCTACCGCTGGTTCTTGATGCGCGGCGTCCCGATCGCGCCCAACGGCACCCGATTGGGCTGGCTCGGCACGTTGGTGGACATCGACGCTGAGCGCGCGACGCGCGACGAGCTCGTCGAAGCTCAAGCGCACGCGCGTACGATCGCCGACGCGATCCCGCAGCTCATCGGCGTGACCGCGGCGGACGGGAGCCTCGTCTCGGTCAATGCGACCCATGTTGCCTACACAGGCAAGTCGATCGAGGAGATTCGAGAGTCCGGATGGACCGCGCTGATCCACCCGGACGATGTCGACGATCTGGTGACGAGCTGGCACGATGCCGTGGGCAGCGGCCAGCCGTACGACACGCAATACCGCATGCGGCGCAGCGACGGCGTCTACCGTTGGTTCCTGAACAAGGCGACGCCCGTGCGCGACGCGGACGGGGCGATCACGGCATGGATCGGCACGTGCACGGACATCGACGAGCGCAAACGCGCCGAAGACGCGTTGCGCGTGGTCATTGAAGCGACATCCGCATTCGCCGGGACGTTGGATCCCGCCGTCGCGTTGCAGCGGCTGGCCGACATATGCGCGGCGCACCTCGCCGATTGGTGCGGGGTCTATGTCTACGATACGGCCGGCAAGCTCAAGCCGGTCGCCATCGCGCACGCGGACCCGAGCCGCGTGCGGTTCGTCCGCGAATATATTCGCCGCTACCCGGGCCGCGATGACGACCCCGCCGCGCTCGTCGCGTCCACAGGTATGCCGCTCCGCATCGACGCGATCACCGATACGATGTACGACGTGATCGAGGATCGCGAGCAGCGCCTCCTTGCGAAGTCGCTGGGGTTGCGTGCCATCCTCCACGTGCCGCTGGGTGTCGATGACGAGCGATACGGCGTGTTCAGCTTGGCGATCTCCGAAAGCGACCGCGCCTTTACGGACGAAGATCAGCAGCTCGCGACGCTCATTGCCCAGCGCGCGTCGATTGCCGTCGGCAACGCGCGGTTGTACGAGCGCCAGCGCGAAGTCGCGCGCACGCTGCAGGCCGCGTTTCTTCCGCCGGCGCTGCCGCACGCCGACGGCGTGCGTTTCGACGCGGAATATGCGCCCGGGACGCGCGATCTCACGATCGGCGGCGATTGGTACGACGCGTTTCCGTATGCGGACCACGCGTTCGCGTTCTCGATCGGCGACGTCGCCGGGCACGGTCTGGACGCGGCCGTGCCGATGGGGAAGATGCGCCAGACGTTCCGCGCACTGGCCGCCGTCGAGACCGATCCGGCGCGCGCACTCGGCGGCGCCGACGCCGTCCTGCGCGGCGAGCACCCGGATGTGTTCGTGACCGCGTTCGTTGCGACGTACGACATCCCGACCGGAACGCTGCGGTATGCGAACGCCGGCCATCCGTCGCCGTTCGTGCGGTGCGCCGACGGCCGGTTGATCCGGCTGCAAGCGGGCGGGATCCCGCTGGGGCTCGGCGCGTTCGACACGCTGCGGACGCAGGAAGCATCGCTCGCGCGCGGCGACTTGCTGGTGTCGTTCACCGACGGGCTGATCGAGACGACGCACGACATCGACGAAGGCGAACGCGCGGTTGCCGCCGCGCTCGCGCACCCGGCGTTCGCTTTCTGCTCGCAGCCGGCCGCATTGCTGCGCGCGATGGTCGTGCCGAATCTGCCCGGCGATGACGTTGCGATCCTGACGCTGCGTGCGGCAGGCGGCGCCGACTGGTCGTTCGACGCGAACGACGGGCGCGCAGCGCAACAGGCGCGCGGTTCATTCGTCGCCCGGTTAGTCGATGAAGGCGTGGGCGACGACGACCGGCTGGCGTACGAAACCGTGTTCGGCGAGCTCGTCGGCAACGCCGCTCGTTACACGCCGGGTCCGCTCGATCTGGTCTTGCGGCGCGATGCCGGGGGACTCGTCCTTTGCGCACTCGACCGTGGACCGGGTTTCGATTGGAAGGCCGCGCTGCCGCGCGACGCATACGCCGAGAGCGGCCGGGGGCTCTTTCTCATCGAGGTGCTCGCCAGGGACGTGCGCGCCGAGTTCCTCCCGGGCTACGGATCGTATCTCGAGGTCACCCTCGCGCGACGCTGAGCGGTGTTCGCCACCGCGCGTGGAGAAGCACACCGCATGCCCTCGGCCATTGACGTCAAATACGAGCGCGCGTTCAACGGGACGGCGCGGCGGATCTTCGAGCTGCTCACCGCGATGGGGACGGCCGAGGACCGGGTGTGGCCGTTTCCCTCGCAACCGTTCATGCGCAGCGCCGGACCGCTGAAGCCGGGGGCGACCGAGGAGTGGCACGGTCCCATCCACGCCGTGCTCGAGGACGTCGAGCCGGAAAAGCGCATCGTGTGGCGGATCGACAGCCCCGGCGTCGAGGGAACGCACGCGTTCGAGCTGGAGGCGGAAGGCCGCAAAGTCGTGGTGCGCCACCGGCTCACGGCGACGCTTTCAGACACCGACGGACGCGTCGTCTGGAAGCGCTACGAAGAACCGCACCAGCGCGCGATCGAGGGCCTGTTCGACAAGTTGGCGCGCGTCCTCAAACGCTGAGCGCGCGCAGCGGCGTCTATTGCTGCTGCTGTTCCTGTTGCTCTTGTTCGACGGGTTCGAGCGGAGCGGCGCCGACGGCGACCGCGACCGAAAGCGTCGCCGCCTCGACGCCGCGGTACAGCCCGCGCGTCGGGCTGACGTCGCCGTAATCGCGGCCGAGCGCTACGAGCACGAAGCCGTCGTCGACGAGGCGCTCGTTGGTGGGATCGTACGCCACCCACCCGAACGGCGGCAGATACGCTTCGGCCCACGCGTGCGACGCATCGGCGCCGAGCGTACCCGCAACGCCGCGGAAGATATAGCCGCTCGCATAACGCGCGGGGATGCCGCGGCTGCGCGCCAGCGCGATGAGCAGGTGCGCGAAGTCTTGGCAGACGCCGGCGCGCGCGGCGATCACGTCCGCGACGGTCGTGCGCACGTCGGTCACGCCGGGGCGGTAGCTGAAATTGCGGTGCAAGAACGAGCCGGCCGCGAGGAAAAATGCGGCAAGGTCGTCGCTGGGTGCGTCGATGTTGCGCGCGAGCTGCGCGACGGTGTCGTCCACCCGCACGTACGGCGTCGTGCTGCGGTATTCGGCGAGCTCGGGCAGGCGCGGGTCCGCCTCGAGGTCCGCCAGGCTGACGCCGCGCGTCGGCCCGTTGCCGTTCGCCGGCATCGTGACGACGTGCGATCGCGCGACGATGCGCAGTTCGGTGTGCTCGGGCACGATCGCAAAGTGCTGCACGTCGTTGCCGAACCGGTCGACGTACGAGAACACGCGCGCCGGCGGCGTGACGTCGAGCCCGTAGCCCGTGCAGTACTGCCGCAGGTTCGTGCGCGGCTGCAGGTGGACGACCGTATAGCTCTCGGTCACCGACCGCGGGTACTCGTAGATCGTTTCGTGCTCGACGGTGTATTCCATGGATTAGACGGCTAACGCCGCGGCGACCGGTGTGCGCGGAAAATACACGCGCTGGATCGCCGCGACGAGTCCCTCGAACGTGCCGATCGTGCGGCGCGTGAACGGCTGCAGGCCTTCGGCGAACAGATCGTCAGCGTCAGCGAAGTTGAACGTCGCGCATAGCCGGCCCGCCTGCTTTTCGGCATCGTCGGTGTACGAGCGCGCGGACGATTCAGACAATCTGTGCAGCGCTGCGTGAATCTCGTTCGCGCAGAAGTTCAGCGAGCGCGGGAAGGTCGCACGGAACACGATGAAGGCCGCCGCGTCGCGCGGGCTCTGCAGGTGCCGGGCGACGCGCGCGAACGGAAAGCTGGCGCAGCACATCTCGAGCAGTCGCTGCCATTCGGGCCACGGATCCTCGAGCGACTCGGCGGTGGCAAGCATGCGCGTGGTGAGGGCGCCGCGCTCGAGAAAACGGCCGAGCTGCATGAAATTCCAGCCGTCTTCGTGCAGCAGCGTCGCGGCGGTGACGCCCGCGATCGCCTGGCAGCGGTCGCGCACGCGCCGCAGCATCCGCGACGGCCCCTCCTCGAGGATCGACTCGAGATCTTGCGAGCGCACGTCGAGATACAGCTCGTTGATGTGTTCCCACAACTCCGTCGACAGCTCCGCGCGCAGGCCGATGGCGTTGCCGCGGGCGGTCGCGATGCACGACACGATCGAGGACCCGTTGTCCTCGTCGAACACGCAGCGTTCGAGCGCTTCGGTCGGCGCGGACTCGCCCAGCGTGACGGTATCGGGGTTCGCGAACGTCGCGATCGCGATCGCGGTGCGCCACGAGCGCTGCGACCACGCGCCGCCGGCATACAGGTCCATCGAGCGCGTGTAGGTGACGTCGAGCACGCGCGCGATGGTTTCCGCGCGCTCGACGTTGCGGCTGAGCCAGAAGAACGATTCCGCGAGCCGGCTAAGCATCGCCGTCCTCCTCGGCGAGCACCCACGTGTCTTTGCTGCCGCCGCCCTGCGATGAGTTCACCACGAGCGATCCTTCGCGCAACGCCACGCGGGTGAGCGCAGCCGGCGGAACGTCCACTCTGTTTCCGTACAGCGCGAAGGGGCGCAGGTCGACCCGGCGGGACCGCAGCAGGCCGCCGACGAGCGTGGGGTGCGACGACAGTTCCACGACCGGCTGCGCGATGTAGCTGCGCGGTTCGGCTTCGATCTTACGGGCGAACTCGTCGCGCTGCTGCGAGGTGGAAGCGGGGCCGATGAGCATTCCGTACCCGCCGGAGCCGTTCGTGCGCTTGACGACGAGCCGGTCGAGGTTGGCCACGACGTGGCGCCGGCTGACGTCGTGCGAACAGTCGAACGTCTCGACGTTCGCAAGCAGCGGTTCCTCGCGAAGGTAGAAGCGGATCATCTCGGGGACGAACCGGTAGAGCGCCTTGTCGTCGGCGACGCCGGTGCCGATCGCGTTCGCGAGGCCCACGTTGCCGGCACGGTACGCGTTCATCAGGCCGACGACGCCGAGCGCGGAGTTCGGCTTGAAGTACAGCGGGTCGAGGAAATCGTCGTCGATACGGCGGTAGATCACGTCGACGCGTTCCAGCCCGCGGGTGGTCCTGAGGAACACGCGGTTGTCGACCACGATCAAGTCGCGCCCCTCCGCCAGCGGAACGCCCATCGTGCGCGCGAGCATCGCGTGCTCGTAATATGCCGAGTTGTAGATCCCCGGCGTCAGCACCACGACGCGCGGCTCGTGCACGCCGGGCGGAGCGGACTCTTGCAGCGTGCGCAGCAGACGCAACGGGTAGTCGTCGACCGGCTCGATCCGGTAGCCGTCGAACAGCCGCGGGAACGTGCGCTTGAGGACGTCGCGATTTTCCAGCACGTACGAGATGCCCGAAGGCGTGCGCACGTTGTCCTCGAGCACGCGCGGCGTCCCGGTCTCGTCCCGGATCAGGTCGATGCCGCTGACGTGAATGTACACGTCGTTGAGCACGTGCACGCCGATCATCTCCCGTACGAACAGTTCGGACGAGTACACGAGTTCGCGCGGGATGCGGCCTTCGCGCAAGATGCGGGCGCCGTGGTAGACGTCGTTCAAGAACGCGTTGAGCGCGCGCACGCGCTGCTCGACGCCGTTGGCGATCCGGCGCCACTCCTGGTGCGAGAAGATGCGCGGGATCGGATCGAAGGGGAAGATGCGCTCGGTTCCGGCGGCCTCGGCGTACACGGTGAACGTCACGCCGCGCCGCAGGAGGGCGGCGTTGATGGCGCGGACGCCGTTGACGAGCATCTCGGGCTCGACCGAAGCGAGCGTGCGGGCGAGCGGCACGTAGTTCGGGCGCGGTCCGGCCGCGTCGAAGAACTCGTCGAAGACTTCTCCGACATCGGGGCGCTGCACGAGCTCGAGCATCAGTTGCCTCCCCCTTCCCGCCTGGCGGTCCGCCTCCGTTCGACAGATGGCCAAAGGCCCCCCGACGATTACGTGAAAGAAAAACGTCCGATGGTGAATGCCGCAGCGACGATGCTGGTCCGGGTCGGATGCGAATTCGTGTACCAAGCGGGCGGCGACACGCCGGCGATCCTGCTGATCCGCCCGGAGGATGTGGGACACCGCGTCCGTTCCGAGACGTGGGATGCGGAGCCGGTCGTCGCCTATCACGACTTTCGCGACCTGTACGGTAATCGTGCCCGGCGCCTGACGCTGCCCGCCGGCAGCATCAAGTTGCGCTACGACGCTGACGTCGACGTGTCGTCGGAGCCCGCGGACACGGACTGGAGCGCGCGCCAGCTGGCCGTCGAAGATTTGCCGGACGACACGCTGGTGTACACGCGTCCGAGCCGCTTCTGCCAATCCGACGAACTCGCGGCCGAAGCGTGGGACCGTTTCGGCGACACGGAGCCCGGTTGGGCGCGCGTGCAGGCGATTTGCGACTACGTGCACGGTGCGCTGAGATTTCAATACGGCACGAGTTTTCCGAACACGTCGGCGGTCGATGCGCTGCGCGCCGCAACCGGCGTTTGCCGCGACTACGCGCAGGTCGCCGTCACGTTCTGCCGGGCGCTCAACATTCCGGCGCGCTACGCATTCGGCTACCTGCCGGACGTCGACGTGCCGCCGCCCACGTCGCCGATGGACTTTTGCGCGTGGTTCGAGGCCTATCTGGGCGACCGCTGGTGGACGTTCGATCCGCGCAACAACGTGCGCCGCGTCGGCCATATCGTGATCGCCCGCGGGCGCGACGCGCTGGACACCGCGATGGTCACGACGTACGGTGACGCACGACTCACGGGGATGACCGTGTGGGCGGACCGCGTTGCCTGAAGCCGGTAACATGCCAGTCTTCTACCTTCTCAAGCAGCGCTTCCGCTACGACTACCCCGGCCCCATCGCCAATCTCCGCCACCGGCTCGTCATCGCGCCGCCGCTGGCGTACGGGGACCAGCTCGTGGTGCGCGACCGGCTCGTCGTCACGCCGCCCACCGCCGTGCGCTGGCACCGCGACGGTTTCGGCAACGCGGTGGCCACGCTGATCGCGGGACGCATCGACGACTCGATCGACCTGGACTACGAAGCCGTCATCCAGCGCAGCGCCGGAGCGCATCCCCGGCTGTGCGACGACTGGTTCGACGATGAGCGGCTGCTGCGCCCTTCGTGGCTCACCGAACCCGACGACGCTCTGCGCGACGCGGCCGCGGCTCTGCTGCTCGACCGCGACGCGGACCGGTATGCGCTGGCGGCGCGCATCAACGCGTACGTGTTCGAACACATGCGCTACGTGCCGGACGTGACGAGCGTCGCGACCACCGCGGCGCAAGCGTTCGCGCAAGGCACCGGCGTCTGTCAGGACTACGCGCACATCATGCTCGCGCTGTGCCGGCTCAACGGGCTCGCGGCGCGTTACGTCTCGGGCCATTTGATCGGCGAGGGCGGTACGCACGCGTGGGTGGAGGTGATCGGCGAGCCGCTCGGTGACGGTACGGTGCCCGTTTGGGGATTCGATCCGACGCACCGGCGCGCGACGACGTTGAACTACGTATTCGTCGCCGCGGGCCGCGACTTTGCCGACGTCACGCCCACGTCGGGCAGCTTCGTTGCGCCGTACATAGGCAGGTTCTCGACATACCGTTCGGTCGAAGTCGTCACCGCGGACGACGCGGCCTAGCCGAAGGCGGCTTCGCCCGTGATCGCCTGGCCTAGGATCAGCGTGTGGATCTCGCTGGTGCCCTCGTAGGTGAGCACGCTCTCCAAATTGTTCATGTGGCGGATCACCGGATACTCCAGCGTGATCCCGCTCGCGCCCAAGATCGTACGCGCTTCGCGGCAGACCGCGAGCGCTTCGCGCACGTTGTTGAGCTTGCCGAACGACACGTGCGCCGAGTGGGCTTTGCCCTGATCCTTCAACCGCCCGACGTGCAGTGCGGTGAGCAAGCCTTTGTTGATCTCGAGCATCATGTTGACGAGCTTCTCTTGCGTGATCTGGAACGCGGCGATCGGCTTGCCGAACTGCACGCGCGTCTTCGCATACTCCAGCGCGCTCTCATAGCATGCGCGCCCGGCGCCGAGCGCGCCCCACACGATGCCGTAGCGCGCTTCGTTCAAGCATGAAAGCGGCCCGCGTAAACCGCTGACGTTCGGTAAGATCGCGTCGGCCGGCAGGCGCACGTCTTCGAGGATGAGCTCCGACGTGATCGACGCGCGCAGCGACAGCTTGCGCTCGATGTTGCGCGTGGAGAAGCCCTTCGTGTTCGTCGGCACCACGAAACCGCGTACGGTGCCGCTGCGCGGGCCGTCGTCGGGGTCGGTGCGAGCCCACACGATCGCGACGTCGGCGATGCCGCCGTTGGTGATCCACGCTTTCGTTCCGTTGAGCACGTAGTCGGAGCCGGAGCGGCGCGCGACCGTGCGCATCCCGCCGGGATCGCTACCGAAATCGGGTTCGGTCAAGCCGAAGCATCCAATCGCGTCGCCGGCCGCCATGCGCGGCAGCCATGTCTGCTTTTGCTCGTCTGAACCGTGGGCGTGGATCGCGTACATCGCGAGCGAGCCTTGCACGGAGACGAACGAACGGAAGCCCGAGTCGCCCGCTTCGAGCTCGAGGCACGCCAGGCCGTACGCGACCGCGCTCGTCCCCGCGCAGCCGTAGCCGTGCAAGTGCATGCCGAGCAGGCCGAGGTCGCCCAGTTCCTTGGCCATCGATTTCGGAAACGTGTGGTCCTCGAACCAGCCCGCGATGTTCGGCAGCACGCGGTCGCGCACGAACGCGCGCACGGTGTCACGAATCAAGCGCTCGTCGTCGCTGAGCAGCGCGTCGATCCCGAGGAAGTCGGTGGGCGAAGGCGCCGGGACCTTGGCGCGGTGCGTGTCCGGGTTCGCGGTCGTGCTCATGAAAGCGCCTTCGGTCGCCCGGGCCGCGCTCCTGGTCTGAGGCGAACGAGCCGACCAGGCGGTCCGCGCTGGCCGCGAGGCCTGTTCAGACTAGGCATTCGTTATCGTGAGAGGCACCTTCTCGGAGGGTTGTATATTTCGTACGGCGACGGTGTGTGCCGGGGAGGGTTTGTCCACTCTGAAATACGTCAGATTCGCGGAATCAACGCAGTAGTGTGGAGGACCGCCGTTCGCCCATTTCGCGTAGTCCGAGTAATAAGCGTCGCTCACCACCGTCTCTTCGCCCTCGCCAGTCTCGTATTCACTCGGATCAGGCTGTGGAACTTGGATGCTCGTCCAAAAATGGAATCCGGTAATGTCTCCGGGGAATCCGTTTTGTGTGAGCCATTGCGGAGGCGTGCCATCGCTGTTGTCATACTGCGAAAAGATGCCCACGGTATCATCATCGCCAAGGAGTTCAGCCACAGTTGGCAAGCGCCAATCGTTCTTACCCCCGGTCGAGTTGGAGTTCATCTGTGAGATAGCATCCTGGGCTGAATCGAAGTCCACGTAAGGGCAATTCGCCATGTAAAGCATGAGGTTGCTCTTCTGGTCAACCACGGTGCCTTCGGCCATCGGTGTTGGCTTAAATTGGGATCGTTCTTGCTGGACGTTGCCTTGCATAGTGTCAATCGCACCCTGAACAAAGTCTGTCGCACCCTTCGCGCGGTGGTATTCCACCACTAGCCAGAGCTGGGTGTACTGAGCATTTTGATAGTAATCGAGTTGCCTTTTTATCATGAGGCAGTCAGCGGGAGAGATGAATCGGTGTTTTGCTTGAATGAGATTACTCAAGAGTTGGTACAACGAAACACCATTTACACTCCCGGTCACACCTTCGTGTATGACTGATAGCTGGTTGACCAGGTCGGCAGTTTCAATTCCGGTCATGATTTCTTGCTTATCAGCTAGTTTTAAAGGATTGATCAAATCAGCCAATCTTGGAGTATTGGGGGAACCCTGGGAAATGCAAAGCGCATCGTGAAGATCGCGGGATAAATCGCTGATCGAGTCCATAATGCTATCCAAGCCGGCAACGCGAACATCGTATTCCGACCGATCGATTGCTGTTTTCACGTCGTCCATCTCACTCTTGAGGCTGAGGATTTGACGTTCGATCAAGTTCAGTTCCGATTGCAGTTTCCCAATCGCGTCATCAGTCGCATTAGGGAAACCAACCCCCAGTGAACTTAGCCCATAGCCCAAAAGGCTCACGCCTGCGTCTTTAAGGGCACCTTCCCCCAATTCGGTGCCCCAATCAAAGCTGTCGTCGCTGTCACCCATTGTTTCTACCCCTATTCGTTTGCGGACGTTTGTGTTCATAATCGGGCTGGAATTCGAAATCATCGAGACGCGCCGGAGCCGGCGTGTCAAGCTGCGGAGCTATGTTCGGTGAGCTCTTCGAGGCTCTTGCCGCGTGTTTCTTCTCCGAGAACGAGCACGACGAGCGCGCCCGCGAGCATGACACACGCGAACACCACGAACACCGAGTACGGCGAACCGAAGCGTACGAGCATCGCGCCGACCAGCGCCGGTCCGAACGCGCCGACCAGACGTCCTGCGCCGGCCGCGAGCCCCGCACCGCTCGCCCGGATCGCCGTCGGGTACTGCTCGGGCGTGTAGGTGTACGTCACGCCCCAGGCTCCCAAGTTGAAGAACGCGATCACCGCGCCCCAACCGATCACGGCGGCGACCGAAGGCTGCGCCGCGAGGGTGGCGCCCGCGAAGAAAAACGAGCCGATCGCCGCGCACGTCAGAAACGCGACCAGCGTCGGCTTGCGGCCGAGCCGGTCGACCAACGCCGCCGCCGCGTAGTATCCGGGGATCTGGAAGACTGCGACCGCGAGGTTCAGCCAGAGCGCTTCGCGGAGGGTGAAGCCTTTCGCGAGCAGCAGGCTCGGCAGCCACGTGAAGATGCCGTAGTACGAGAACACGAGCGCGATCCACAGCAGCCAGAGCATCACGGTGCGTTTCGCGAACGACCGCGCGAAGAGATGGTGCAGCGTGACTTGCGGGGCGCTCGACGGTGCTTCGTCCGCGATGCCGGCGCTGCGTGCGACCTCGCGCGCTTCAGCTGCGCGGCCGCTCGCGAGCAAGAAGCGCGGCGACTCCGGGATCGCGCGCCGGATCACGAACACGTAGAGCGCAGGAAGCGCGCCGATGAGCAGCGCGACGCGCCAGCCCGCCGTCGGCACCACGACTGCGCCGATCAGCGCGGCGAGCACGGTGCCGTAGGCCCAGAAGCTTTCCAGCAGCACGATGGTTCGCCCGCGCCGTTCCTTGGGCGCGAACTCGCTCACGAGCGTGCTCGCGACCGGCAGCTCGCCGCCGAGGCCGACGCCCGCGACGAACCGGATGAGCGCGAGCGACGCGGCCGACCAGGCCAGCGCGGACACGCCGGTGAGCAAGCTGTACGCCAGCAGCGTCCACGTGAACACGGCCTTGCGTCCGAACCGATCGGCGACGATCCCGCTGAGCGATGCGCCGAGGAACATGCCGATGAGGTTGGCCGTGATGATCCCCCCGACGACCGGCTTCGTAAGATTCCACTCGCGGCCGGCTGCCGCGACGACCGTGCCGACGAGCAGCAAGTCCATCGCGTCGAACAGCCACCCGCCGCCGGCAGCAAACAGGAGGCGTCGCTGGAACGTCATGTCGCAGGACTTACCCTGACCGCCCCGCGGAGCATGCAAGCGCGGTTCAATCGGGCTCGGCGCGGGGCATCTTGTCCGGGATGGCGAGAAAATCACGCACCGGCGCGGCCCGCGGGCCCGCCGGCTCTTCCCTCGACGAATTTCGCGTCGACGCGACCGGCGCGGATCTGACCACGAACCAGGGCGTCCCGATCGCGGACAACCAGAACTCGCTGCGCGCCGGCGAACGCGGGCCGACGCTGCTCGAAGACTTCATCCTGCGCGAGAAGATCACGCACTTCGATCACGAGCGCATCCCCGAGCGCGTCGTGCACGCGCGCGGCTCCGGCGCGCACGGGTACTTCCAAGTGTACGAGTCCATGGCGAAGTACACGCGCGCGGGTTTCTTGCAAGAACCCACCGTGAAGACGCCGGTGTTCGTGCGCTTCTCCACGGTGGGCGGCTCGCGCGGCTCCGCGGACACCGTACGCGACGTGCGCGGTTTCGCTGTGAAATTCTACACCCAGGACGGCAACTACGACCTCGTCGGCAACAACATACCGGTGTTCTTCATCCAGGACGCGATCAAGTTTCCGGACTTCGTGCACGCTGTGAAGCCTGAACCGCGGAACGAGATGCCGCAAGCGTCGTCGGCGCACGACACGTTCTGGGACTTCATCTCGCTCGCGCCGGAGGCCACGCACATGGTGATGTGGCTGATGTCCGATCGCGCGATCCCGCGCAGCTACCGCATGATGGAAGGCTTCGGCGTGCACAGCTATCGCTTCATCGACGCGAAGGGCCGCGCGACGTTCGTGAAGTTCCATTGGAAACCCGTCCTCGGGATGCACTCGCTGGTGTGGGACGAGGCGCAGAAACTCGCCGGCAAAGACGCCGACTTCCACCGCCGCGATTTGTGGGAAGCGATCGAGAAGGGCGACGAGACCGGCGAATATCCCGAGTTCGAGCTCGGCGTGCAGCTGTTCACCGACGCGCAGGCGGACAAGTTCCCGTTCGACGTGCTCGACCCGACCAAGCTGATCCCCGAAGAGCTCGTGCCGGTGCGGCGCATCGGGAAGATGACGCTGACGCGGAACCCCGATGACTTCTTCGCCGAGACCGAGCAGGTCGCGTTCTGCGTGTCGCACGTGGTGCCGGGGATCGACTTCAGCAACGACCCGCTGCTGCAGGGCCGCATCTTCTCGTATCTCGACACGCAGCTCTCGCGATTGGGCGGTCCGAACTTTCATCAGATCCCGATCAACCGGCCGGTATGCCCGTTCAACAACGGCCAGCGCGACGGGATGCATCAGACAAACGTCCACGTGGGCAACACGGCATACGATCCCAACTCGCCCGACGGCGGCTGGCCGAAGGAGAAGCCGGTCGAACAAGGCGGTTTCGCGAGTTACCTCGAGCGGCTGCAAGGCGATAAACGCCGCGTCCGCGCCGAGTCGTTCAAGGACCATTTCTCGCAGGCGACGCTGTTCTGGAACAGCCAGTCCGACGTCGAGAAAGCGCACATCGTCGCCGCGTTCCAATTCGAGCTCGCGAAGGTGGGGCGAGTCGAGATCCGCGAGCGCGTCGTGAAGCAGCTCGTCAGCGTCGACCCGGACCTTGCGAAGCGCGTGGCGGCCGGGCTCGGGTTGACTGCGACCGCCGGTTCGGCCGCGAAGAACGGGGCGAAGCCTAAGACCGGTCGCGCCGCGGCGAAGTCGTCGCCTGCACTCAGCATGGCCGGCGGTGGCGAAGACGCCGTACGATCGCCGAAAGGGCGCAAGGTTGCAATCCTCGCCGCCGACGGCGTGGACGGCGCGGCGGTCGCCGCGATCAAGGTGGCGCTCGCCAAGGCCGGCGTGGTCGGCCTCGTGGTCGCGCCGCATCTCGGGGTGCTCGCATCGCCGGGCGCGGCGCCGGTCCCGGTCGACCATACGATCGTGACGACGCCGTCGATCGTCTTCGATGCGGTCTTCGTCCCGGGCGGCGCGGCCAGCGTGAAGGCGCTCGCTGCATCGGGCGACGCGACCCACTACGTCGCCGAAGCGTTCAAGCATGCCAAAGCCCTCGCGGCGACCGGCGAGGGCGCCGAGCTGCTGGCGGCGGCGGGCGTGCCGGACGGCGATCCGGCCGCGTTCACCGGCGCGACGGTGGCCGCCGTGGCCAAGCCGTTCCTGGCGGCCATCGCCGGTCACCGCGCCTGGGACCGCGCCGGGCTGGAGGCCGTTCCGGCTTAGGTCAATAAACGCCGGGGCCCGTGGACGGCTAAGGGCCCCGGCCTTGACGTCCTTGCGGTGCTCCTGTAGACTATGGCGGTTGTGGTCCACGCCGCAGCGCCGTAAGAACGCGCCGCGGCGAGAGGTGTAGAAGATACGCCAGGATCCGTGGATATCCGTAAAGGGATCGATCAACGTGAAGAACATCATCGGCCGCAAGGTCGGGATGACCAGCGTGTTCACGGAGGATGGCCGGAGCGTTCCGGTCACCGTGATACAAGCCGGTCCGTGCACCGTGGTACAGAAGAAGACGAAAGAGACCGACGGCTACGAAGCCGTCGCGCTCGCGTTCGGCGACGTCAAACCGTCGCGTCTGACGAAAGCGCTTCAGGGACATTACAAGAAGGCCGGCCTCGCGCCCAAGCGCGACATCCGCGAATTTCGCACGGGCATCGACGGCATCGAGCTCGGCGCGACGATCACGGTCGACGGTTTCGCGCAAGGCGATCGCGTCGACGTGCAAGGGATCTCGAAAGGTCACGGCTTCGCCGGCGGCATCAAGCGCCACAACTTCTCCGGCGGCGGTGCGAGCCACGGTTCGATGATCCATCGCCAGCCCGGTTCCAACGGCGACACCAACGCGGGCCACACGCCCAAGGGCAGCCGCCGTCCCGGTCACTACGGCGTCGACAAGATCACGCATCAGAACCTCGAGGTCGTGCGGGCCGACACCGAGCGCAATTTGCTGCTGGTGCGCGGCCCCGTGCCGGGTCCGAAGAACGGGCTCGTCATCGTGCAGCTGTCCGTGAAAACGAAGGTGAGCGCGTAATGGCTCAAGTCATCGACGCGCAAGGCAAGGTCGTGCGCGAGCAAGAGACGCCCGCCGCGTTCAGCGGTTCGACCGACGGCAAGGCCAACGCGATCTATCGCGCGGTCTTCCGCGAGATGGCGAACCCGCGCGCCGGCACCGCGTCCACCAAGAAGCGCGACGAAGTTCGCGGCGGCGGTCGCAAGCCGTGGCGCCAGAAGGGCACCGGCCGCGCCCGCCAGGGTTCGATCCGTTCGCCGCAGTGGGCGCACGGCGGCGTGGTCTTCGGGCCGCAGCCCCGCTCGTACATCTCGTCGCTCAACAAGAAAGAACGCCGCGCAGCGATGCGCGCCGCGCTCGCCGACAAGTTCCAGCACGGCGGCATCACGGTGCTCGACACCACGTCGCTCGACATCACGAAGACCAAAGCGTTTGCTTCGCTGCTGTTCGGGTCGGTGAAAGCCGCAAAGACCGGCCCCAAGACGCTCGTGGTGTTCGCCACTGAAGAGCTGGCCGCGGTGGGCACGCCGCTGCGCCGCGCCGGCGCGAACCTCCAGAAGGTCGCCGTCACGCACACCGGTGAGCTCGACGTGAAGGACGTGGTCGGTTACGCCCGGCTCGTTCTCACCACCGCCGCGCACGACGCCCTCGCCGGCAAGTACACCAAGGAGTCGAAGTAGTGGAAGCCCGGGACGTCATCATCGCGCCGCTGATCACCGAGAAGTCGATGGCCGGCACCGCGGTGCAGCAGTACAGCTTCGAGGTCAACGCGCGCGCGACCAAGACGCAGATCAAGTCGGCCGTCGCCGAGATCTTCGGCGTCACCGTCGTGAAGATCAACACGATCAACGTCGGCGGCAAGAAGAAGAACTTCGCGCGCAAGGGCAAGCGCTCCAGCGGCATGCAGTCCGACTGGAAAAAAGCCATCGTCACCTTAGCGCCGGGCCAGAAGATTCAGCTCGGCGGCGTCAACTACTTCGAGCAATAAGATGGCTGTTAAGAAGTACAAACCCACAAGCGCGGCGCGCCGCTTCATCACCACCGCCGACTTCAGCGAAGTGTCGAAGAAGGCGCCGGAGCGCTCGCTGGTCGAGGTCAAGAAGAAGCACTCGGGCCGCAACAACAACGGCCACATCACGACGCGGCACAAAGGCGGCGGCGTGCGCAAGCAGTACCGCATCGTCGACTTCAAGCGCACGAAGGACGGGATCCCGGCGAAAGTCGCCGCCATCGAGTACGATCCCAACCGCACCGCGCGGCTCGCGCTGCTGCATTACCGCGACGGCGAGAAGCGCTACATCCTGGCGCCCGCGCTGCTCAAGGTGGGCGACGTGATCGAGTCCGGTCCGGCTGCCGACATCAAGACCGGCAACGCGCTGCCGCTCGTGAACATTCCGCTCGGTACCGTCATCCACAACATCGAATTGCAGCCCGGCGAGGGCGGCAAGCTCGTTCGCTCCGCCGGCGGCGCCGCGCAGCTGATGGCCAAAGAAGGCGATTACGCGCAGGTGCGCATGCCGTCGGGTGAAGTGCGGCGCATCCTCGTCGTCTGCCGCGCGACCATCGGTCAGCTCGGCAATCTCGATCACGAGAACGAGATCATCGGCAAGGCCGGCCGCCAGCGCCACCTCGGCAAGCGTCCGTCGGTGCGCGGTATCG
>JAXDMA010000239.1:0-5719 GCA_034666305.1 Vulcanimicrobiota bacterium | reverse complement strand
TCGTCGAGGAAGCCTTCGCCGATACGGCAGGCCCGCTCGACGCGCTCCAGCTGCGGTACCGGCTTCCTTCGTATTACGACAAGCTTCCGACGAAACGGAATTGGAAGAAGCTCGGCGCGCGCTGCGTTCCGGGCGGCATCGCGCGCTACGGATCGTACCTGGGCAAGAACTCGATTCTCATGCCCGCGTTCGTCAACATCGGCGCATACGTCGACGACGGCACGATGGTCGACACGTGGGCCACCGTGGGCTCGTGCGCGCAAATCGGCAAGGACGTGCATTTGAGCGGCGGCGTCGGCATCGGCGGCGTGCTCGAACCGCCCCAAGCGATGCCGGTGATCGTCGAGGACGGCGCGTTCCTCGGATCGCGCTGCATCGTCGTCGAGGGCGTGCGCGTCGGCCGCGAGGCGGTGCTCGGCGCAGGCGTCGTGCTGACCGCTTCGACGCCGATCGTCGACGTGCGCGGCGCGGAACCGGTGGTGAGCAAAGGGCTGATTCCGCCGCGCGCGGTGGTCATCCCGGGCGCGCTGCCCAAACGCTTCGCGGCAGGCGAATTCGGGACGCCATGCGCGCTGATCATCGGCGAGCGTACCGATTCCACGGATCAGAAAACGTCGCTCAACGCCGCATTGCGCGACTTCGAGGTTTCCGTCTAGCGTGAATCCTCGGGTCAATGCGATCGAGCCCAGTTTGATACGGGTGATCGCGGCGAAGAAGAAGCCCGGCGCGATCGATCTCGGCTTGGGCGAGCCGACGCTGCTGCCGCAACAGCGGTTCATCGAAGCCGCCGCGCGGTGGGCCGGCGAGCACGGCGTGAAGTACACCGTGAACGCGGGCGATCCCAGCTTGCGCGAGCGCATCGCGGCACACTATGCGTATCCCGGGATGTCGGACGCGCGCAACGTGTGCGTGACGACGGGCTCGCAAGAAGCCGTCTACGTCGCGATAAAAACGCTGCTCGATCCCTCGGGGGACGAGCTGCTCGTGGTGGATCCCGCGTTCCCGGCGTATGCGAAGATGGCGCAGCTCGAAGGCGTGCCCTACCGGCGCGTGCACATGCGCGCCGACGCCGACTTCCGCTACGACGCCGAGGCGATCCTCGAAGCGGTCGACCGCGCGACGCGCGTGATCGTCATCGCGTCACCGGCCAACCCCACGGGTCGCGTGTTTCGCGACGCCGACGCGCGCCGGCTCGCGGAGGGACTGCTCGCGCGCCCCGGGCCGCCGGTGTGGGTGCTGCAAGATGAAATCTACCGCGAGCTCACGTACGTCGATGACCCCGGCTACGTCGCGCGGTACTATCCGCACACCGTCGTCGCGAACTCGCTCTCGAAATCCAACGCGCTGACCGGGATGCGAATCGGCTGGCTCCTCGCGCCGGACGGTGCCATTGAAGCGCTCAACAAGACGCACGCGTGGGTGACGTCGACGGCGAGCGCGTTCGGTCAGCGCGTCGCGTTGGAAATCTTCAGCGAGCCCGGCGCGCTGACGGAGCAGTCGGCATGGTACCGTGCCCAGCACGCGCGTACCGTTGCAGCGCTCGATGCGAGCGGGCTGCGCTACGTGCCGATCGACGGCGCGTTCTACGCGTGCGTGAAGCTGCCGCGCGGCAGCGATTCGCTCGCGGCCGCGCTGGAGCTGGTCGAAAACCGCGGCGTGGTCGCGATCCCGGGCCGCATCTTCGGCGACTCGCTCGAAGGCTGGCTGCGCATCAGCTGGGTCGCGCCGATCGAAGACGTCGAAGAAGGCCTGCGGCGCATCGCTGCGCTGTAGCTAGTTGACCTTGTACGTGAGGATGTTCGAGTCCACCGCACCGTACGACACGTTGAACCGGTAGACGCCGGGCTTGTCGAACCCGTACGTGTATCGTGCGTGGAGCGTCGCGCGCGAACGCGGCGCGACCGTCCTCGCAAGTCCGGGCAGAGGCGCACGGATCTTCGCGCCGCCGCCCGCGTAGGTCACCACCGAGTTGAGCACGATACGCGACGCGGGCGGCGCATCACCGACAACGAGCCGACGCGGACCGCCATTGATGATGGTCACGCGAAACCGCGGCGCCGTTTTCGGGAGCCATGCGCCTTCTTTGTTCAGGACGATGCGGTACGGGCCGGTCCGATGGGTCAACCGCATCTGACAGAGATCGCAGGTGCGGGCCGAACTCGGCGCGGGAACGACCGCGGCAAGCACCAGGCCGAACGCGATCGCTGCTCCGCCGTGCATCACGTCTTCGGGCCGGTGCGCACCTCGACCATGTTGTCGGGGTGGAAGTACAGCTTGGACACGCGTTGGATGTCGGCGGCCGTGATCTTTGCGTACCGTTGCGTCAGCGTGGCGTAATACGACGTCGGAAGATCGTCCTGTCCGATGCGCATGAGATCGCTCGCGATCGCGCTCGTCGCCTGCTCTTCGTCGATCGTGGTTGCGATGATGCGCGTCTTTGCCCGCGCGAGCTCGTCGGCGCTGACGCGCTCGGTCTGCATCCGCTTGAGCTCGGCGCGCACGACGGCGTCCGCCGCTTCCACCTTGGAAGGCACCGCGCGGAACGTGATCGTCATCGTACCGCGGTCCCGGCCCGCGTTGAGCGAGCTGTATGCGCCGTAGACGAGGCCGCGTTTGACGCGCACTTCGCGGAAGAGGCGCGCGTCGAACGAGCCGCCGCCGAAGATCTCATTGGCGAGCCGGAAGGCGTCATAGTCCGGCGACGTGCGCGCCAACGCCGGCGCGCCAAGCTGCACCGAGATATCCTGCGCCGGCGTCTCGACGTTTTGCTTCTTCGCTGCCGGCAACGGGATCGCGGGCAGCCGCGGATCGGGCTTGGGGCCCTCGGCGGTCCAGTCGCCGAAGCGCGCGGCGACCTCGCGCGCGATCGTCGCGGGATCGATGTCGCCGACGACGACGAGCGTGGTCGTGTCGGGACGGATGTATTTCGCGTGATACGCCTTCACGTCGTCCAGCGTGAGCGATGCGATCGATGCTGCGGAGTCTTCGCGCAGGGCCGGGTCGCCGGCCGGGAAGAGTGCTTCGAGGAACGTGCGCTGCGTGCGATAGTTCGGATCCAGCGCGCGGCGCGACGCCACCGCCGTCGCCTGAAGCTTCCCGAGCGCCAGCTTGTCGGTGGGGAATAGCGGGTGGCGCACGTCGTCGGCGAGCGCGTCGAGGAGTGTCGTCACGTCTTCGGCGCGCCCATGCGCCGAGAATGCGGTGCCGAACGAGAGCTGCGCAGCGCGGTCGTCGGCGAGCTTGCGCTGCGCGGCGTAGTCGTACTTCGCGCTGCCCCAGTTCATCAGCCCCGACGTGATGGCGCCAAGGCCTTCTTTGCCGGCGGGATCGTACGTCGGCGACGTGCGTACGACGCCGCGCACGAACACCGTCGGGTTCGACGCGACGCGCTGCACGAGCAGCTTGAGGCCGTTGGGCAGCGTCGTCACGACGGGGTTGACCGCGCTGTGAAGGTCGAGCGGCTTCGCGAGCGCGGCTTTGAGCCACGCGGGCTGCACGAGCGGACCGTTGGGTACGCGTTCGCCGAAGCTGTCGGTGACGCCCGACGAGACGTTCGACGGCGGCTTGAATTTCGTGGGGTCCGTCGTGGTCGGCTCGAGCGTCGCGATGACCGCGGCCTTGGCGTACACGGCTCGGGCGACGGCATTGACCTCATCGGGCGTGATGGCGTCGATCAGCGCGGCATAGCGCGACGGATCGGTGTCACCCGGGAACACGTAGCCTTCACCGATCCCGTTGCCCAGACCGACGATCGAATCGCGTGCGTACGTGAGCTGCGCGATCGCGGAGCGCTTTGCGGCCGCGATGAACTCCGGATCGAGTCCTTTGGCGAGCAGTGCCGTCGTGGTCTTCTCGAACACCCCGCGCACCTCTTCGGCCGTATGACCCGGTGCAACGATGATGAGGGCGTGAATGGACGACGTGCGCCGGTCTTCGAGCGGGATCGGGACCATCCCGAGCGACAAACCCGTGTCGACCAGTGCCGCCCGGTACGGCCCGCGCGGATTCGTCAGCGCGGCGACGGCGATGTCGTTGCGCAGCTGGTCGTGCTCCGTCGCCGGCGCGTTGCCGGGTGCGGCGAACGCCTCGTCGACGATCGTAAACGGAAACTCCGCTTTGATCGCAAACGTCGCGCCGCTCGCCGGCTTGAGCGCGTACTGCTTGCGCGGCGGGAGCTTCCGCGCGGGGATCGGGCCGAACCACTTTTTTGCCGACGCGAAGATGTCGGCGGCCTTGACGTCGCCGGTGACGACGAGCGTGGCGTTGTTGGGATGGTACCACGCGTCGTAGTAGCGGCGCAGATCGGCGACGGTCGCCTTCTCGATGTCGGCTTTCGCACCGAGTGCGGTGCCGCCCAGCCGCGAATCTGGATACACCTTTTCCACGGTGCCGAACAGAAACTGGAAGATCGGATTGCTGTAGTCCTGCGCGTACTCTTGCAGCACGGCGCCTTTCTCGACCGCCCAGTCCTTCGGGTCGAGCTTGAGGTTGCGCATGCGATCGGCTTCGACGTGGATCAGCGTATCGGCACGATCCGACGGCACGACGAAGTAATAATGCGTCTGTTCGTTCTGCGTCTGCGCGTTGAGGTCGGCGCCCAGGCGCGCGTTCATGTCGTCCAGACCGGCGCTCGAGATCGTGCGCGTGCCGCGGAACATCATGTGCTCGAGCGCGTGTGCCAGCCCTGTTTTTCCAGTCGTCTCGTCGAGGGCGCCGAATCGGTAGAACGTGTGCACGTGCACGACGGGTGCCGCATGATCTTCGAGCACGACGATGCGCATGCCGTTGGCGAGCGTGCGCACCTGCGCGCTCGGGGGTGTGCTCTGCGCGCTCGCGGGCAGCGGACGCAGCGGCGAGAGGACGAGCGCCGCAACGGCTGCAGCAGCGGCGAGTCGGCGTAGGAACACGGGGGGCCTCACGTTTTTGGTCCGGTGCGAATTTCGACGAAGTGGTCGGGGTGGAAGTACGTGCGCGCCGCGCGCCGCACGTCGGTGGGGGTCACGCGCGCGTAGCGCTCGGCGAGCGTCGCGTAGTAGTCCGGCGGGAGCCGGTCGGAACCGATGTTCATCAGGTCGCCCGCGATCGTCGCGGTGGCCTGCTCCGCCATCAGGATGCGCGCCGCTTGGCGCGTCGCGCAACGGCGTAGCTCTTCGGAGTCGACGAGTTCGTTCTGCAGCCGCTTCACTTGATCGCGCACCAGCGCTTCTGCCGCGTCGACCTTCGACGGCACGGCGCGGAACGAGGCGACCCATGTGCCGCGGTCGCGATCGGACGAGTAGGTCGTGCCGATGTTGTACACGAGCCCGCGTTTCTGGCGCACCTCGCGGAACAGCCGGCTCGCGAACGACTGGTCGTCCAACAGCGCGTCGGCGAGCATGAACGCGTCGGCGTCGACGTCGCCTTCGGCCGGTGCCGGCTGGCCGAGCTCGACCGACACGTCGAGCGCCGGCGTTTCGACGATCTTGCGCACCGGTGACGGCAGCGGGATCGGGTGCAGGTGCGGATCCGGCGCGGGGCCGTCTGCGTGCCATTCGCCAAAGGCGCGCACCACGCTCGCGCGGATCGCGTCGGGATCGACGTCACCGACAACGACCAGCGTGGTGAGGTCGGGGCGGTGGTATTTCTTCACGAACGCGCGCACGTCGTCCATCGTGATGGACTCGAGCGACGCCTTCGACGATTCGCGCAGCGCCGGGTCGTTCGCCGGATACAGCGCCTC
>JAXDMA010000238.1:0-3914 GCA_034666305.1 Vulcanimicrobiota bacterium | reverse complement strand
CGGAACTTGCGCCGGCGGGATTCATCTTTCACATGTCGCGCTGCGGATCGACACTGATCGCGCAGATGCTCGCGCAGCTTTCGCCGGCGATCGTGCTTTCGGAACCGCAGCCGCTCGACGCGCTGCTTCAGTTCCGCCGTCGCGGCGTGGACGACGCGACGCTTTGCGGCTGGCTGCGCGGCATGATGAGCGCGCTCGCGCAGCCGCCCGCCGGCAAGCAACGGCTCTTCGTCAAGTTCCACGCGTGGCACGTCCTTGAGCTGCCGCTGATCCGGCGCGCATTTCCCGGCGTCCCGTGCGTCTTCGTCTTTCGCGAGCCGCGTGCGGTGCTGCGTTCGCACGAACGGATGCCCGGAGCCGAGGTGACGGCGGGGATGATCGGCTCGCCCGGCCTCCCGATCGAGACGGCGACGACGGATGCCGAGCCCCCGGAGGAGCACGCGGCTCGGATGTTGGCCGCATTCTGTGAGGCGGCCCTAACGCACAGCGAACCAAACACGTGCGCCTTCGCGGACTACGCCGGCCTGCCCGACACCGTTTTCTCGCAGGTGCTGCCGTTCTTCGGCGTCGTGCCGACCGCCCAAGAGCGCACCCGCCTGCGCGAAACGGCCCGCCGCGACACCAAGTCGCCGAGCACGCTGTCGGCCGGCCCGACCGGCGGTCGAGTCGACTGGCCCGGGATCGAGCAAGCTGCTGCACGCCGGCTGGATGCGCCGTACGCGGCGCTGCGGGCGGCCGCCGCTCGCGCACGGTAGGCCGACCGGGCCTGCCTACCCGATTTTGTGTATGTGAGGCATTGACGGCCGGACCGTATCCTGGCATCGAGGAGGAATGCCTTGACGAAGAAGCTTGCGGTTCTGGCAGCAGCGGTAGGGATGACGACCGCGTCGTGTTCCGGGGGGCACGGGGCGGGCAGCTTCCTTCCCGGCGGCTCGGTCGCTCCTCGAAGCGCGCACGTGGCCGACGTGATCACGGCCCCGCCCGGTTGGGCTGCGACCGCGACCCGCGGGGCGACGATTCCCGGCGGCACCGACCGCGGGGCGCTGGCGCCGTCAACGGCCATCACCGTCCGCGTCGGGCTGAACCTCCACAACGTCGATCAGCTTGCGAACGCGATCGCGACCACCGCGAAGCGGGCGCCAATGTCGCCGGCGCAATTCGCCTCGCAATACGGCCCGACGCCGTCCGAAGTCCAGTCCGTCGTCGCGTACCTCCAAGGTCAAGGCTTCAGCAACGTCCACGCCGACATACAGCTCGTCAGCGCGGACGGCACGGCGGCGCAAGTGGCGAAGGCGTTCAACACGTCGCTCGAAGCGTTCTCACTGGGCGGGGCCAACGTCTACGTCAACACGCAGCCCGCTTTCGTACCGGCCTCGCTCGGCGGTATCGTGAGCGCCGTGCTCGGGCTCTCGAACGCCGCAAAGATGTCGGTTCGACCGAATCTCACCCGCGTGCACGCATCGTGTCTCATCACGGCCGCGCCGACCGGACAGTGCGCGCCGGCCTTTGACGCCAAAGACGTGCGCACGTTCTATGACGTGTCCTACGTGCCCAACGGATCCGACACGACCGTCGCCGTCATCGCGGCAGGCGACGTGTCCGGCACGGTGGCGGACCTCCGCTACGCCGAAGCCAAACAAGGCTTGCCGCAAGTCCCCGTCAGCGTCGTGACGGTCGGGCTGCCGAGCTCCGACACGTCGGGAGCGGCCGAGTGGGATCTCGACTCGCAGAGTTCGACCGGGATGGCCGAGAACGTGCAGACGCTGTACTTCTACGCGACGACGTCGCTAAGCGATTCCGACATCGCGAACGCGTACAGCAAGTGGGTGACGCAGGACGTCGCGCGGCTGGGGAACTCGTCGTTCGGCGAATGCGAGTACTCCGCGTGGCTCGACGGCGCGATGAAAGTCGACGACGACCTCTTCATGCAGGCCGCCGCGCAAGGCCAGACGATGTTCGCGTCGAGCGGCGACACGGGCTCGTCGTGCGCCCTTGCGCCGACCAACGGTGCGCCGGCCTCCGGACCACCGTTCGTGTCGTATCCCGCGGCGTCGCCGTATGTCGTGGCAGTCGGCGGCACGACCGTGGTCGCGAACAGCGCGGACGCGAGCTACGTCGGCGAGGCGGCCTGGAACGCGGGCGGCGGCGGCTTGAGCCAGTTCGAAAACTCCCCCGCGTGGCAGCGCGCCGTCATCCCGAGCAGCACGGGCCTCGCCGCGACGAACCTACGCGGCGTCCCCGACATCGCGATGGCTGCGGACGCCTTCTCCGGCGCGTACAATGTCTACGGTGCCAATATCCCCGGCGTCGGTGATTGCAGCACGGGTTGCGCGATCGGCGGCACGAGCGAGGCCTCACCACTGGCCATGGGCGTGTACGCGCGCATCATGTCGTGGAACGTCAACATGCTCGGATACGCACCGCGGTGGTTCTACCGGAACTACCTGCAGTACCAGAACAGCGCGACAACCGTCAACGGGCCGCCGCCGACGCAGGCACTCGGCGGATTCCACGACATCATCACGGGCGCGAACGGCGGCTTCACGGCGCTGCCGGGATACGACTACACGACCGGTTTGGGGACGCTCGACGTCAAGAACATGGCCGATGAGATCGGCGGGTGATCGATCGTCGTGTTTAGGCGGACCGCTGCACGAGGGCGATGATGTTCCCTTCGGAGTCGATCGCGTAGCCGAAGCGTCCTAGGCCGGGGATGTCCTGCACGTTCGATTGTTGACCGCCCTTCATCGCGACATCGATCATTGCTTGATCGATGTCGTCGACTTGGATCGTCGGCACGGGCGCCTTCACCATCTCCTGGCGGCTGGTGATCGCCGCCGGGATTCCGGCGCCGCCCGCGCCGTCGCCCGCACCGTTCACGAGATACGGCACCGGCGAGTTGGGGAAGGCGACGAACTCCCAGCCGAAGACCTCCCGGTAGAACGTGGCCGCCCGTTCCACGTCGTCAGCCGGGAGGTGGAAGTTGACGATCTTCCCCACTCAGCGTTCCGCGCCGCGCGTGATCCGGTACATCGCTTGTATCTGCTCGCGCGTGATCGCGACGGAGATGAGGTAATGCGCCGCGTCGCTCTGCGGATTCTGCGACGCGGTGCGCACCGCGCGGTCGTTGAACGGTTGGATCATGGCGTCGTTGATTCGCAGCAGGGCGTCGGATTCCGTGCTCGTGAGCGACGAGATCATCTCCGAAACGGCACCGTACACGCTGATCCGTCCCGCGACGGCTGCATCGACGGCGGCATCAAGCCGAGCGCGGCTGTTCGGGCCGAGTTGCGCGAGCGCCGCCGTTCGCGCATCTGAGTACGCTTGGCGGAAGCGTGATGCGAGCTCCGGTGTGACCGGGACCGGTGACGGGCGTCCGACGCGAATCGATGACTGCGCGAGCCGCTGCGACGCGAGGACTTGCGGCGAAGGCGGTTTGGGCAGCTTGAACGGTGCGCGTACCGCCCCTGCTCCGAGCGAATCCTGCACGGTCATGTGGCGACCGCTCTGCGATAGCATCGAAGGGCTCGTGACCGACGTCCCGCCGATGGCGACAATGATCCGAACCTTGGTGTTCGGTAAGTTGAACGTGGTCTTCCCGTCACCGCCGGCGCAGGTGCCGAGAACGGAAAACAGCGGCCGGTTACCCGCGACCGGCAGCGATTGACCTTGCGCGACCATCCAATTCGTCGGTGCTGAGGCGCCGTCGAATCGGCGCACTTCGCCGATGATCGGGTTCCTGAGAATGGCTTCTGGGATCGCCTCCGCTACCTCGGGAACGAGCCGGCCCGTATACGTGCCGAGTTTGGGTGCGGACGAAGTCGAGGAGGGAGCTACACCCGGGAGCGCCTGCATCACGTGGCGACCACCGCAGCCGGACAACAGTACGGCGCCGGTGGCCCCGAGAAATGGGG
>JAXDMA010000237.1:0-2730 GCA_034666305.1 Vulcanimicrobiota bacterium | reverse complement strand
TCGCCGGCCAGCTCACGCTCGACGCCGCGGGCTACATCGTCAGCGAAGACGGCGTGCGCACCAACGTCGAGGGCGTGTTCGTCGCGGGCGACGTGTACGACATCCGCTACAAGCAGGCCGTCACCGCGGCGGGGATGGGCTGCAAGGCCGCGATCGACGCGGAGAAATATCTGGAGTCGCTCGAGGTGCACCACAAGGCCGCGGTGGCGGTCTGATGAGCGAGGTCCACGCGTACCCGCACGCGGTGGATGCGTTCCGCCGCATGGACGGCCTCGAAGCGCTCCAGATGATGCAGCGCGGCGAGATTCCGACCACCAACATCACGCGCTGGATGAACTTTTCGCTCGAAACCGCGGAGCGCGGCCGGGTCGTGTTCGCGATGATGCCCGAAGAGAAGCTCTACAACATGATCGGCTCGGTACACGGCGGCATCATCACGACGCTCATGGACAACGCGCTGGGCAGCGCGGTGCAGTCCGTGCTGCCGGCGGGCCGCGTCGCGACCACGATGGACTTGCACACGCGCTTTCACCGGCCGGTGACGGCCGCGACCGGGAAAGTGTTCGCCGACGCGCACGTCGTGCACGCCGGACGCCGCACCGCGACGTCCGAAGCGCATTTGGTCGACGCGAACGGCACGGTCTACGCGACGGGCACGTCGACGCTGATGATCCTCGAGGACAAAGCGCAGCCTTAGCGGCGGTAGAACACCGTCACGCGCGGGTTTTGCCGGTCCTGGCGCGGGTCGATGTCGACGGCGACGACCGTATTCGGATCGATCCGCAGATGCTGCAAGTACTCCGCGAGCGAGCTCTGATCTTCGCTTTGCCCGTTGTTGCGATCGACGTCGGCGACCGTCGCTTTCGACAGCGCGGACTCGAGCGCCGCATGGCGGCTGCCGCCGGCGCGCGGCAGCAAGCGCCGCGTATCCGTGCCGTACTGGGTGATGGACACCGCGACGATGTCGCGCGACGAGATGTGATTCTTCATCGTCGCGAGCGTGTGCGTCTCCGCGTCGATGTGGACGAGCGCGTACTGCAGCAGCGCGGTTTGCTGGCTCCCGGTCATCGTCGTCTGCGCCGCAGCGGACAGCGGAATCCCCAGCGCGAGCGCTGACGCAAGCAACGCCGCGCCTGCTTTTCGTGCGTTGTCTCTCATGGCGACCTTATACCCGCGCGCGCAAATCCTCGGCGTAGGCGGCCTCGATCAGCCCCGCGTAGCGCTGCTCGACGACGCGGCGCTTCACCTTGAGCGTCGGCGACAGCTCGCCGTCTTCGACGGTGAGATCGCGCGGCAGGATCGCGATGCGCTGGATCCGCTCGTACGGTGCGAGCTCGGCAGTGTTCGCCGTCACTTCGCGGATCACGAGCGCGCGGACGCGCGGATCGGTCGACATCGCGGCCGTTGTCGTGTCCGCCGGGAGGTCCAGCTCCTTGCGGATGAGATCCCAGTTCGGCGCGACGAGTACCGCCGGATGCGGCCGGTTGGCGCCGAACGCCATCACCTGGCCCGCGTAAATCGAACGCTTGATCGCGGTCTCGATGCGCGACGGTGAGATCCACTTCCCGCCGCTGCTCTTGAACAATTCTTTTTTGCGGTCGGTGATCACGAGATGCCCGCGCTCGTCGAACGCGCCGATGTCGCCGGTCTGAAACCACCCGTCGGCGGTGAACGGCTGCTCCTGGGGCGGCAGCTTGTAATAGCCGAGCATGACGTTCGGACCTTTGACGAGCACCTCGCCGTCGTCGGCGATCTTCACCTCGACGTGCTGCACCGGCGTGCCGACCGTGCCGAGCTCGTTGTCGGCGGGATGGTTCACGGTGACGGTGGGTGACGTCTCCGTCAAGCCGTAGCCCTCGAGAATGTTCAGCCCCATCGCCGCGAGCGCGAGCGCGGTGTCGCGGTGCAGCGGCGCGCTGCCGCTCACGAAGTACTCGAGCCGGTCGAGGCCCATGGTCGGGCGGATCTTCGACAGCACGAGCTTGTGCGCGAGCGCGTGCTGTAGCCGCAGCAGCGGCGACAAGCCGCCGTCGCGCTTCGCGCGCTCGTACGCGGATCCGACGTCGATCGCCCACGGCACGAGCTTCGCCTTCAAGCCGCCCGCATCGCGCGCTTTTCCGACGATCCCCGCAATGACGCGTTCGAAAATGCGCGGAACGAACGCGACGAAGTTCGGGCGGATCACCTTGATGTCTTCGAGCAGGCGCTCGGGCGTCGTGACGTAGTGGATCAGCCGGTTGTAGAGATAGCCCAGCGCGTTGGTGTGCTCGAAGATGTGCGCGAACGGGAGCACCGACAGTGCTATTTGTCCCGCGTGCTGATCGCTCTGCGCCGAATCGAACGCGTTCATCGTGTTCGACACGAGGTTGCCGTGCGACAGCATCACGCCTTTGGGCTGCCCCGTCGTCCCCGAGGTGTAGATCAGCACCGCGAGCTCGTCGATGCCGATGCCGTGATAGTACGACTCCAGCACCGCGGCATCGCGGCCGAGCGCGTTGCCCGCGCGCACCAGCGCTGGGAACCCATCGTCGCCGTCATCGTCCAACGCGACGATCGGGGGCGCGTTCGGCACCGCCGCGCGAACGTGGGCCGCGCACTTCGCGTCGTCGACGAAGACGAGCTTCGCTTCGCTGTCGGCGAAGATGAACTGGATCTGGTCGTCGGCCGTCGTCGCGAACATGGGCACGACGACGCCGCCGGCGTAGAGGATGCCGAAGTCGGCGATCAGCC
>JAXDMA010000236.1:0-5309 GCA_034666305.1 Vulcanimicrobiota bacterium | reverse complement strand
GGCAGCTCCCAGCGGTACCCGCGCACGAGGCGCGCCGCGAAGAGCGCCATGAAGATCGTGGTCAGATCGAAGCCCGGGCAGCGATGGGTTTCCGGCGGGCCGGCGCCTTGCGGCGCGTACGCGTACGAATGCGCGCGATGCTCGGCGCGCGCGCCGAACCGTTCGGGATCGAATCGTTCGGGCTCCGCATACGTGGCGGCTTCGCGGTCGTGGTGCCACACCGCGGCGGCGACGCCCCAGCCCGCGGGGATCTCGAAGCCGTCGACGACGAACGATCGCGCGGCTTTGCCGATGACGACCGGCACGATCGGTGTCATGCGGCGCACTTCGTCGACGAATTGCATCAAGTACGCGTTCGCGGCGAGGTCGGCGACGGTTGGCGCGTCCGGCAGCGTCGCGGTTTCCGCGGCAAGGCGTTCGCGCAGCTCGGGGTGCTTCGTGAGGTGCACGATCGTCGCGGCGAATTGGCCGAACACGATGTAGCCCGCAAGGAACAGATGGTTCACCTCGCCGGCGGCTTCCGAATCGCCGATGGTCGTGCCGTCGGCGTTGCGCGCCGCGAGGAGGCGTGAAAGGCCGTCGTCGTACGATCCGGCGCGGTGCGCGCGCACGAGGTCGCGATAGTACGCGATGGATTCGTCTTTGGCGCGCACGCCCTTCGTGTAGGCGGTTCCAGGCAACGGGATCGGCAACGCGATGAATGCGGCGGCGATCAGCTCGCAGCGTTTCACGAGCGCGGCGAGATTCGCTTCGGATTCGATGCTCGCGAGCACGGCGCCCAGCGTCTCGATCGTGAATCGCTTGAGCTCCTCGTTCCATGCGATCTCACCGGCGTTCGTCCAGCGCGCGAACGCGGCGTCGATGAAACGCGTCATTGTCGGTACGTACGTCTCGATCGCCTCGCGCGATAGCGCGGCGCTCACAAAGTTCTTGCGCGTCGCGTGCGCGGCGCCGTCGAGGGCGTTGATCACGCCCGTTCCGCCGAACAGGGTTTGAATGTTGCCCGGGTTCGCGCCTTCGCGCACGACGTTGGCCGGATCGTAGAACGCCTCGAGCGGCTCGGGCCCGATGAGGATCGCCATGGAGCGGCCGAGGAGGCTCGTGCGAAACACGCGCCCGTAGCGCGCGCGCCGTTTCTGGATGAACCCGAACGGATCTTTGACAAACTCGAGCGTTTCGCCGACGCCGGGGAGTCCGGCGCTTCCGGGTGGCCGCGGCGGGCGGTCCGCCAAGGTATCGGTCGCCATGGTCCGGAGGGCTTCCGCACGCCGCCCGGGCCCCCTTGAAAGTGTCTCCGGGGCAAGGGCGCGCGCCTCGTGCACGAACGGGGCCCAATCACCGATGAAGGAGGCCCGTATGCCCGCTCGACGCCTCAGCGCGTTCCTCGCCGCCGCGGTCGCGGTCACCGCCGTGGGCGGCGCCGTTCCGACGCGCGCCGCCGATCAGCCGGACATTGTGATCGGCTCGATCCTGCCGCTCACGGGCGCGCTCGCGCAAACCGGTGCGGGCTTGCGCGCCGCGCAGCAGCTCGCGCAGGACCTCGTCAACGGCCACGTCAGCTATCCGCTGCCGCTCGTGGGAAAGAGCGGGCTGCCGCACCTCGGTCACGCGCGCATCCGGCTGGTGTTCGCGGACTCGCAGGGCAAGCCGGATCAGGCACGCGCCGCCGCCGAGCAGCTGATAACGCAAGAGCACGCGGTCGCGCTCATCGGAACATACGCCTCCTCGACGACGGCAACGGCATCGCAAGTCGCCGAGCGCTACGGCATCCCGTTTCTCAACCCGGACTCCTCGGCGCCCTCGCTCACCGCGCGCGGTTTGAAATGGTTCTTTCGCGCGACCCCCAACGACGCGACGTTCGCCGACAACTTCTACCAGTTCTTGGCCGATTTGAAGAAGACGAAGAAGATCGACGTCAGGCGCATCGCCGTTGTGGGCGAAGACGGATTGTTCGGCACCGGCGCGAGCGACGCTGAAGAACAGCTCGGCAAAAAGCTCGGCTACGACATCGTGACGCGCGTGGCCTATCCGGCGACGACGACCGAAGTGAACGCCGAAGTGCAGAAGGTCAAGGCCGCGACTCCCGACGTGATCATGATCGCGTCGTACCTGCCCGACGCGTTGCTGTACATGCGCGGGTTCAAGGAACAGAGCGTGCTGCCCAAGGCGATCCTCGCACAGGACGCGGGCTTCATCGATCCCGGTTTCGTTCGCACGCTGGGCGCGGACGCGGAAGGGGTGTTCACGCGCGAGGTATTCTCGCTCGAGATCAAGCACCGCAACCAAGCCGTGCCGCTGATCGACCAGCTCTTCCGGCTGCGCTTCGGCGGCAAGCCGCTCGACGGCAACACCGCGCGCGACTTCATGGGCGTCCTGTTCATCTCCGACGCGATCGACCGCGCGGGCTCGACCAAGCCCGACGCGATCCGCAGTGCGCTGCAGAAGACCGACATCCCCGGCAAGCTCACGCTGATGCCCTGGATCCGCGTGCACTTCGACGCGAACGGGCAGAACGACGGCGGTGCCGGAATCATCGAGCAGATCCAGAACGGCAAGTACGAGACGGTGTGGCCGTTCGACGTCGCGGTCAAGCCGGTGATCTGGCCGATGCCGGCGTGGAAGCGTTAGGAACGTTCGGACAGCTCCTCGTCGGCGGCTTGCTGACGGGGCTGGTGTTCGCGCTCGTCGCCGTGGGGTTGACGCTCGTGTACGGCGTGATGGACGTGGTGAACTTCGCGCACGGCGAGTTCCTCATGCTCGCCATGTACGCGGCGCTCGGCCTCGCGCTGGCCGGGCTCGGCCCGCTCGTGGGTCTGCCGCTCGTGGCGATTGCGATGTTCCTGTTCGGGATCGTCGTGTACCGCGTGTTCGTGCGGCGTCTGCTCGCGGGCCCGCCTGAGGCGACGGTGTTCGGCACGTTCGGGTTGCTCGTGCTCATGCAAGGCATCGCGCAGGCGACGCTCACGAGCGATTTCCAGTCGGCGCCGAACGTGCCGTTCCGCGGCACGCTGCACATCGGCGCGATCGCGGTGTCGCAAGCCACAGTCATCGAAGGGATCGGCGCGCTCGTGCTCACCGCGGCGCTGTTCGCGTTCGTCGAGTACACCGAGACCGGCCGCGCGATGCGTGCCGTCGCTGAAGATCGCGTCGCCGCGACGCTCATGGGCATCGACGTGCAGCGCGTGAACGGGCTCGCGTTCGGGATCGGGGCGGCGTGCGTCGGCGCCGCGGGCGCGCTGCTGATGCTGTCGTACCCGGTGTATCCGACCGCGGGCGCGCCGTTCGCGCTCACGGCGTTCGTCGTCGTCGCGCTCGGCGGTTTCGGCAGCATTCAAGGTGCGCTCGTGGGCGCGCTGCTGGTCGGGATGCTCGAAGTGTTCGGGGGATTTTATCTGTCGCCCGAGATGAAGATGGTGCCGGTGTACCTGGCGTATCTCGCGATCGTGCTGCTGCGCCCGCAGGGATTGCTCGGCCGCCGGTGACCGCGCGCCCGCATCTGTTCGCGCTCGCGGCCATCGTCGTCGCCGGCCTCCTCGCCGCGTTCGGCGTGCGCAGCGCCGTCGTGCTGGATTTGGTGTTCACGCTGCTGCTGTACGCGGTGCTCGGGCAATCATGGAACTGGATCAGCGGCTACGCCGGCAACATCTCGTTCGGGCACGCGATCTTTTTCGGCTGCGGCGCGTACGCTTCGGCGCTGTGCGTGACGCACGGGCTGTCGCCGTGGCTCGCGATCCCCGCGGGCGCGCTAGCCGCGGCGCTGCTCGCGCTCGTGACGGGTTTTCCGACGCTGGGGTTGCGCGGGCACTACTTCTCGATCGCGACGATCGCCGTCGCGGCGCTGGTCGAGGTGTTCGTGCGCACGTCGCCCGTGCTCGGGAAGGCAAACGGTTTCGAGCTGCCCATCGCGTCGGGCTGGGCGGCGATGCAGTTTCCGCAGAAGGGACCGTACGTCGTGCTGGTGCTGGCGCTATTCGCGATCGTGCAGCTTGCGACGATCGCGCTGGAGCGCTCGCGGCTCGGGTACTACCTGCGCGCGCTGCGTGCGAACCACGCGGCGGCGGCATCGGTGGGCATCGACGAGCGGCGCTACAAGCTGATCGCGTTCGCGTGGTCGGCGACAATGGCGGCGGCCGCGGGCGTGCTGTACGCGCAGTACACGCTGTTCGTCGACCCGCCGTCCACGATCGCGCTCGCGATTTCGATCGACATCGCTCTGATCGGCGTCGTGGGCGGCATCGGTACGTTGTGGGGGCCGCTCGCGGGCGCGCTGGTGTACGTCGTGCTCGCGAAAGCCGTCGCGCTGCGCATGGGCGGCGCCGGCAAAGGCTACGACCTCGTGATCTACGGCGCGATCATCTGCGTGATCGCCGCGCTGCGCCCGTACGGCATCGTCGGCACGATCGTCGACGCGCTGCGCCGCCGCCGCGGCGCGACCGCATGAATACCCTGCTGCAAGTCCGCGGGCTCACGAAGCAATTCGGCGCGTTGCGCGCGCTCGACGGCGTCGACCTGGACGTCGCGGAAGGCTCGCTCACGGGGCTGATCGGGCCGAACGGCGCGGGCAAGTCCACGGCGTTCGCGTGCATCGCCGGCGCGGAGAAACCGAACGCGGGCAGCGTGCGCTTCCGCGGCGCGGAGATCGCCGGGCTTGCGTACCATCGCGTGGCCGCACTGGGGATCGGCCGCACGTACCAGATCGTGCAGACGTTCGCGGACATGACGGTGCTCGAAGCGGTGACCACGGGCGCGCTGCTGCACCGTCCGCGCCTGGCGGACGCGATCGCGCACGCGGAAGAGGTGCTCGCGTTCGTCGGACTCGCCGACAAGCGCTACCGGCTCGGCCGCGCGCTGACGATCGCCGACAAGAAGCGACTGGAGATGGCGCGCGCGCTCGCGACGGAGCCGGCGCTGCTGCTGCTCGATGAAGTGATGGCGGGCCTGACACCGGCCGAGGCCCATGACGCGGTCGATCTGCTGCGGCGCATCCTCGCGCGCGGCGTCACGGTGCTGATGGTCGAGCACGTGATGGAAGTCCTGATGCCGATCGCCGAGCACGTCGTGGTGATCGCCGCCGGCAAGACGATCTTCAGCGGCACCGCGGCTGACGCGGTCCGCGACGCGGGCGTGATCGAAGCCTACCTGGGCTCACCGCTGGAGCACGGCGAGATCGCGGGGCATTCGCCGTGAGCTCGAATTTGCTGGAGATCGACGGGCTCGCGGTCGGCTACGACGGGATGCGCGCGCTGCAAGACGTTTCGCTGCACGCGGCGGCAGGCACGATCGTCGCGCTCGTGGGAGCGAACGGCGCG
>JAXDMA010000235.1:0-5882 GCA_034666305.1 Vulcanimicrobiota bacterium | reverse complement strand
TGCCGTTCGCCCCGAGCCGCTTGAAATGCTCCGTGGCATAGTGCGCGTCGAGCGCGGCCTGGTCGCGCCACTTCTCGAACAGCACGAACGTTCCGGCGCTTTCGGCCGCTCCGCGGCAGACGTCGAAACCGCCGCAGCCCGCCTCGGCCCGCGAGGCGTCGCCGAGCTCGCGCACCAGACGCTCGACCTCGTCGGCCTTGTCCTGAGGAAACGTGTACGTGACCGCGTTGACCAGCATCACGGGAAGCTTACGCGAGCGCCGCGACCTTTCCGCCCCCGCGGGCGACCGCTTCGCGAATCATCTCCTCTTGGAGCGCGGGCACGGCCCAGCGCGCCTGCGCGTCCGCGGCCAGCGTGTCGATCGGATCGAAGTACAAGAACGACTGTCCCGGCTTCACGCTCGGTGCGCTGTAGACCACGATCCCGTTCGCGCGGTCATAATAGTCGAACGAATGGATGTCGCGCTTCCCGCCGCCGCCGGGCGCGTCGCAAATGAACAGCGGCGTGTTGAAGCCGGCCGTCGTGCCGCGCACGAATTTCTCCAGATCGATCGACGTCTGCACGGACGTCCGCATCTCTTCGACGCCCTTCACGAGGTCGTGCATGTACACGTAGTACGGATGCACGTTGATCCACGACAGGCGCTTCACCAGCGTCGTCATCCGGTGCGCATCGTCGTTGACGCCGCGGATGAGCACGCTTTGGTTGCGCACGGTGATGCCGCGCTGGAACAGCACGTCCATCGCCTGGCGCGTGATCTCGGTGATCTCCGTGGGCGTGTTGAAGTGCGTGTGCAGCACCACGTCCTTGCCCATCTTGCGGCCCTTTTCGACGACGCCGGTCAGCGCGTCGACCCACGGCTTGTCCGTGAGGATCTTCATCGGCATCACCGCTGGGCCTTTGGTCGCGAAGCGCATGCGGCGCACGTGCGGGATCGCCAGCAGCGACTCACCGATCAGGGTGATGTTCTTGGCGGCGAGCTGATACACGTCGCCGCCCGAGATCACGATGTCCTCGATCTCCGGGCGCGACGCGATGTACGCGAACGCTTGTTTCCACAGCTCGGGCGTCTTCGCGAGCGACGCCTTGTCGACCGACTCCGTATCCGGGCCGATCGCGTACGAGCGCGTGCAGAAGCGGCAGTACACCGGGCACGTCTGCAGCGGCAGGAACAGCGCTTTGTCGACGTAGCGGTGCGTGAGGCCTTGCACCGGCGCGTCGTCCTGCTCGTGCAGTGAGTCCAGCGTCAAGCGCGGATGATCCGGCAGCAGCTTGGACGCGACCGGGATGAACTGGCGGCGGATCGGGTCCTCGTACGGCTGCGTCCAGTCGATCGTCGCGATCGCGTACGGCGACACGCGCACCGCCATCGGCGCGCGGCGAAAACCTTCCTTCGCGTCTTCGAGGAACGTCGGGTCGACGATCTCACCGATCGTCTCGAACAGCTCCTCGGCCGTCTTGACCGAGTTGCGCCCTTGCCAGATGTGATCGAGAAACGTCTTCTCGGGGACGTCCTCGTAAGCGGGGATCGTGCGCCAGAATTCGCCGCCGCGCAGGTTGCGGTGCTCGAGCAGCGCCGGGTCGACGGGCGGTTTGGTGTGGTGGTTCACGACCGGAATGTCTCCTGTGCTCATCGCGCGCCGTACCGCGCGACGAAGTAATCTTTGATCGCCGGATGATCGCGCAGCGTTTGCAGCGCGACGCCGGCGTGCCCCTTCGCGTAGCCGTTGCCGACCATCATGTTGACGTCTTTCCCCACTCCTTCGGCACCGAGCGCCGCTGCCGTGAACGACGTCGACATCGAGAAGAAGTACACCGTGCCGCCGTCCTTGCAGCACAAGATCGACGCGAGCTCGGTGCCGCAGACGTTCACGCAGTTGACCACGAGGTCGGCGAGCAGCGGCAGCGCGGTGGGCAGCGTTTCGAGGACCGCGAGCGTGTCGCACGCGTTCGCGACGGCGAGATGGTCCACGTACCCGTGCTCCACGAGTAGTTCCGCCGCGGGCGAGCCGCCGGCCGGCACGATGCCGACCACGCGGCCGCCGGCGCCGACTTGCTCGCGCGCTTGCGCGCAGGCGAGCATCCCCGACTTCCCGTCCGCACCGATGACGCACACCGTTTCGCCGGGTTTGGCCAAACGGCGAACCTGCGCGGGAGCGCCCGCAACGTCCAGCACCGCGAGCGCGACGTCGGTCGGCAGGTCGTCCGGAAGCCGTGCATAGATGCCGCTCTCGAACAGAATCGCCGTGCCGCGCACGCGCACCTGGCCGGTGGCGACGTCGACCGACTCGATCTCGCGCAGGTGCAGCGGGGTCAGCGTCAACGACACGAGCGACGCGATGCGGTCGCCGACCGCGACGTCGTCGCGCGACGCGAGCGCGGGCCCGATCTCGCGCACGCGTCCGATGAACATTCCGCCGCTGCCCGTCACCGGGTTGTGCTGTTTGCCGCGCTCGTCCACGATGCCGAGGATGTGCGCCGCGATGGCGATGGGATCGGCGCCGCACGCGTCGCTGATCTGCTTGAACGATGCGGAGTCGACGTTGAGCGTCTCGACGTCGCAGAGAATTTCGTTGGCGTACGCGCGCGGCGTGTTGTCGACGCGCCACGCGCCTTGCGGCAGCGCGCCCTTCGGCTCGATCACGCGATGGGAACCGAGCCGGCAGCCGGTGCCGAGCGGTTCGACCAGATGCGCGTCGTCGAGCGTGTTCGTCATGCGAGGGCTTCCACCGGAAGTCCGCCCCGCTCGAAGGGCGTCGACAGCACGATCGTCGTGCGCGTGCGCGCGACGCCGTTCACGCGCTTGATGCGGGTGAGAAAGTCGTCGAGGTGCGCGGTGGAACGCGTTACGACCTTGAGCACGTACGACTCGTCGCCCGCGACGCTGTGGATCTCGATCACTTCGGGGAACGCCTCGACCGCAGCGGTGAACGCGTCGTAATCGAGGTCGGGCGCACAGAACGCGCTGACGAACGCGGTCAGCTCGTAGCCGACGCGGTGGGCGTCGAGCTGCGCCGCATACCGCCGCACGAAGCCGCGCGTCTCGAGCCGTTTCACGCGGTCGTGCACGGCCGGCGGCTTGAGATTGACGAGCGCCCCGAGCTCGGCGTAGGTCGAGCGAGCGTTGCGCTGGAGCGCGGCGAGGAGCTGCAGGTCGATCCGGTCCAGCTCGGGATGCCCGGCCGGCGGTCGACCGTTGCGGCCCTCCATCGATTCGGGCTTTACGATCATAGACCAGGTATTTCTTCGGCAAATAGCTGCGATCCTCGGAGTCCTATTCGGCAGCCCGGGCTCGGAGGTCAAAGCCGTGTACGGTATCGTACCGACAGTCGGGCTGCGGGCGCGCTACGATTGCGACCGCTCGGCCGTTCGAGACGAGGAGGGTGCCCCCATGAAGTATCTCGTGAATTGCGATTGCGGCCACGGCCTAGACCGGCATACTGCCGGCGGCTGCAGCGGCGACGGCCGTTTCAGCTGCCCGTGCGTCAACGACCAAGAGCGAGCGCTCGACTCTGCGGTCGACCAGGCGCGCCGCAGTCAGTGGGGCGCGCCGCGGGTCGACGAAACGGCGGAAATCGCCTAGCGAAGGCGGTCCCGCGCATCCCGTGAAGTCCGCGCGGGATGCGCATTGCCAGATCGATTCGGACCTTCGGCGTCGTGGCGCTCGCGAGCGCGCTCGGTCTGGGATGCTCGCAGCCCGCCCGGTCGCCGTCGGGCAGTGCGCCCGCCTCGACGGTGCGGTTCGCGCTCGCCGCCGATCCGCAGTCGCTCGACCCGCTCTTCGCGCACGTCGACGCCAATAGCGTCGAGCAGCAGGTCGCCCGGCTCGCGTTCGAGCCGTTCATCGACGTCGACGAGCACGGCACGCCCGTCCCCGTGCTGCTCGACCGGATCCCCACCGTCGAAAACGGCGGTTTGTCGCGGGACGGACGCACGATCACGTACACCTTGCGGCGCGGCGTGCGGTGGCAAGACGGCGTCGCGGTGAGCGCGCACGACGTCGTGTGGACCTTGCACGCGATCCTCGACGACCGGAATCCCGTGCGCTCGCGCGCGGGCTACGATCGCGTGGCCAAGGCCGAGGCGCTCAACGAACGCACCGTGCGCGTGACGCTCAAAGAACCCTGGGCGCCGGCGATTGCGACCCTGTTCAGTTACGGCACCGCGCCGCAGTACGTGCTGCCCGCGCACATCCTCGAAAAGGAATCGAAGCTCGAGACGAGCGCCTTCGCAGCGCACCCCGTCGGCAACGGCCCGTACCGGTTCGTGTCGTGGACGCGCGGCGACCATCTCGTGTACGAGGCGAACCCGTCGTACTGGCGCGGCGCGCCGAAGGTCGCGCGAATCGACATTCGCATCGTCCCGGACCCCGGCACCAACTTCACGCTGCTGCAGAGCGGCGGGCTCGACTGGAACTTGATGTCGCCGTCGCAGCGGCAATCGCTGGGTGCGCCCGCGCAGCTCGCGTTCCGGACGGTGCCGCTCGCGCTCGTCGCCGGCATCGCCATCAACGTAACGCACCCGCCGCTCGACGACGTGCGCGTGCGCCGCGCGATCGCGGCCTCGATCGATCGCGCGAGCATCTCCAAGAAGATCACGTTCGGACGGTATCCCGTCGTCGACACGGCGCAATCGCTCAGCTCGTGGGCGCGCGACCCCTCCGTGCGCGAGCCCGCGTACGATCCGGGCGCGGCGGACCGTCTGCTGGACGCCGCAGGGTGGAAGCGCGGTGCCGACGGCGTGCGCGCAAGAGACGGCAAACCGCTCGCGCTCACCTACGTGCAGTTTCCGGAGTCGCAGACCGGCGTGCGCGTCGCAACCGTCGTGCAGAGCGAATTGAGCGCGCGCGGCTTGCGCGTGAGCATCAAGTCGCTCACCAACGTGCAGTTGTTCTTACCGAAGTCGCAGGGCGGTGCGCTCGCGAACGGTGCGTTCGATCTGGCGTACGTGCCGTGGCCGATGGGCGCCGACCCCGACGACTCGTTCTTGCTGTCGTGCGCCGGCAACGCGAACTACATGCGCTGGTGCGATCGCGGCGTCGACGCGCTCGAACGCCGCGCGCTGGTCGCGCCGAGCCGCGCCGAGCGCCGCGCGCTGTATTCGCAAATCGAACGCCGCGTCGCGGCCGCGGTGCCGATCATCTACCTGTTCAACCCATCGTATTCGTACGCGTACCGCACGGAGCTGGGCGGTTTCTACCCCAACGCATTCAACCCAACGTGGGACGCCCACCGCTGGACGCTCGCGCGTTGAGTCAACCGAGGTGGCACACTTCGAGCTTGTTGCCGTCGGGGTCTTCGAAGAACACCGCGTAGTATTTTGGTCCGTACTCGCCCTCGGTCATCTCGATGTTCTGCGCGCCGATCGCCGGAAGGAACACCCGGATCGCGTCGACCGTGCCGCGCGAGGGTGCGTCGAATGCGATGCGGGTCGAGCCCGGGACCATGGCGGGATCCTCGGTGATGCCGAACCACTCAGTCGCTTCCCAGTCGTCCGGTTCGTCCGGCGGCGGAATCTGCCAGGTGGTGAACGACTTGCCGGTCTCCTGCGTAGCGCCCAGAACGTTGAGGAGCGCGTCGTAGAACTCGGTTGCCTTCGCGCGATCGCGTACGCGCAGGTCGATGTGCGAGAGGATCAGAGGCACGAAACCGATCCCCTCGTGAGCGCGCACGCCCGCCGTTCGATGCCGTCGGTGTCGCGCAACGACACGGCCCAGCCCGCGGCGTTCTTGGTGTAGACCGCGAAGCCGTACTGTTTGGTCGCGTACGGCGCCGGCGTCGCGAACGCGTAGACCTTCTGGCCGCCGCTGGTTTGAAAGCCGATGTACTTCGCGGTGGAGCCGGCGTCGTCGAGATCGTCGCCGCTCTCGCCGTTGACGATCA
>JAXDMA010000234.1:0-8797 GCA_034666305.1 Vulcanimicrobiota bacterium | reverse complement strand
CGACGTTCTTGCTCACGAACGACGCGTCGCCGTACGCGAACTCCACGTTGTTCGCCTTGAACAGCTGGTTCACGCCGCCGACGTTGGCCTTGACGACCTTGTCGGCGAACTTCGCGACGCCCTCGCGATCGACTTCGGCCTTGGGAACCTTGAGCCCGAGCTCGCCGGCGTGGTCGATCTGGCGCGAGATCTCGCCGACGTGCAGCAGCGCCTTGGTGGGGATGCAGCCCCAGTTCAAGCACACGCCGCCCACCTCGTCACGGTCGAAGCAGACGACCTTCTTGCCGAGCTGTCCCAAGCGAATGGCGGCGTGGTAGCCGCCGGGTCCGGCGCCGATGACGAGCGCGTCGACGGTGAACGATGCCATGAGATGCGATTGAACTCCTGAAGTCGTGAAGAAGGGCCGCTCTCGTCGACCCTGCCGAGGCTGAAAATGGTTCGGGCGTCCTCGCGGTGCGCCCTTGGCCCAGGATTTCGGCGACCGGCGTACGGAAAGATGGCCGGTTCCAACGCTTAGGAGGCCGGCATGCGCTATCAGACGATCCCGCGCTGGACCTACGTCATGCTCTTCGTGATGGGTGTCGCCTTCGTGATCGGCGCCTTCGGGTTCATCCTGTTCGTGCCGGCGCCGACGGGGGCCATTGTCGGCGGGATCTGGCTCGTCGTTTTCGGCGGCATGATGTTCTTCTCGGCGCGCGCGCTGCGGGGCCGGGCCGACGACGACCGCATTCGGCGCCAAGGTACTGCGGCCACCGCGACGGTGCTGGCGGCGACCACGACGGGACTGACGATCAACAACGTGCCGCAGTGGAAGCTTCGCTTGCGCGTCGACGGCGCCGGCGCGTCGTACGAAACGTCGCTCAAGCTGCTGACGTACACGCCGCCGGACGACGGCGCGAGCTTGGGCGTCCGCGTCGATCCGCTCAAGCGCGACCACGTCGTGCTCGGCGACGACGGCATGCCCGCCGCGCGGCCCGCGGCGCAATCGCACGCCGCGCCGCAGGTGCACGCCGCGGTGCTGGACGCGTTGCGGCAGGCCGGACTGGCCGCCGGCGAGACCGCGGTCGTCAACGCCGACGGAAGCCGCACGATCACGTCGTCCTCGGTGACGTTCGACGGAGACGCCGGCGCGCCGGATACCGCCGACACGGTGCGGCTGCTCGCCGATCTGGACCGCATGCGCGCGAGCGGAAGTTTGACCGAAGCCGAGTTCGAGGCGATCAAAGCAAAGCTGCTCGGGCGCGCTTGATCGCGACACGATGACCGGGACGGGTAACGCGCCGCGCGGCCGTTTTGCGCACATTACGCGCGGCAAGGTGGGGAGCCAATGGGTGCGCGACGTCCTCGGCGACCCGGAAATCCTGGCAGCCCAAGGCTTGCGGTTGCGGCAACCCGGCGCGTGGTACGACATGCGCGCGTTCGCATCCGAACCGGACGGGACGCTCGTGGCGCCGCTGGACAACGTGTCGGCCGGCGACTGGCTGCATTTTCGAGATCCGGCCGACCGCTGCGTCGTCGTGGTGCGCGACCCGCGCGACGCGCTGGTCTCGTGGGCGTTTTCAATGGCCTACAGCCACGTCAGCGACGACCGAATCGCGCTGATCCGCCCGCCGATGCTGTCGGTGAGCCTGCGAGGCAAGCTCGAGATCGCTGCGTACGTCGCGTGGGTGCGGGCGCCGATGTCGCTATCGTGGGCGGAGCTGCGCGAGCCGGCGGGTGAGATGATCGTGCGGTTCGAGGATCTCATCGCCGACGAGGGCGGCACCTTTGCCTCGATCGTGAGCCATTTCGGCTGGGACGTGAGCGGCGACGTGCTGCGCCGCGTCGTCGACCGGCACACGTTCGCCCGCCGGAGCGGCGGCCGCGAACGGGGCGAGAGCGATCTCTTCAGCCACTATCGCAACGCGGTCGCCGGCGATTGGAAGAACTACCTCGACCGGGACCTCGCCCGGCGCTTCGAGCTCACGGCGCCGGGCTACACGCGGCGGCTCGGGTACGAGCGCAGCGACGACTGGTGGATGGAACAGCCCGAAACGTTGCCGGCGCTCGACGCGCGCGACGACGCGACGCAGCCGGGCGCGCCGGCGAACGACGAGCTCGAGCGCGCGCGGGCGGACCTCGATGCAGTGCGCGCCGCAGCGGAACGGCTGTTGGACCGGCTCGCCGCGCTCGAATCGATCGACGCCGCGAGCGCGGAGCGCTAGCCGGCGAAGCGGGAGAGGTCGGCGAAGCGCGTTCTTAGCTGCGCTCTGAATTCGGCATACGCGCGTTCGTTCGCTTCGAGCAGCTCCAGCCGTTCTTGCGCGGCACGGCGAAGCTGCTCGTTTTCCGCCGACACCGCCGCGAGGTGGCCGGTGAGTCGCGCGACCTCGTCGCGCAACGCCTGAACGGCCGCCGTGGTTTGCTGCAGCGCCGTGAGCCGCTCGTCGGCATGGCGGCGCAACTCCGCGGCGTCGCGGTCGCGGCGCGCGAGCGCGAGCGACATCTCCTCGGCGTGAGCCCGGTTACCGCTGCGGTGCGCGACGTTCGACGTGCGATCGAGCGTATCGCGCAGTTCGCGCACGGCGTCGCGCAACGCGGCTTGCGCGTCGGCGGCGTTAGACATCGCCGGCCGTCGCGAGAATGGAAACGAGCGGGAGCCCGAGCCGCCGCCGATCGCCGGGTGCGGACGCCGGCGGGCAAATCCAGCCGAGCCGATCCTTTCCGGAGCGCCGCAGGTCGGCGACGAAGCTCACCGAGTTGCCGCCGTTCGCAACGCGCAGGTCCGCGATCGGCTTCGCGTTGAGGAAAAACGCGGGCTGCTGCGACCGGTTTGCGAGTTGGCTCCAGAGCATGTTGACGTGGATGCGATACCGTCCGGGCGGCACGTCCAGCGCGACCGCGGCAACCGGCTCCGACCAGCGAAACGTGACGTCGTCGACGGTTTCGTGCTCGTGCAGCCCTGCGCCGACGTTGCCCCAGTCCGGGTCCGCGCTCCACAGCTCACCCGTTCGCGACGTGCGCCGCGGCGCGAAAAACGCGTCGGCCCAAGACAGCCGAGCGCGCCGGATGATCGTGGCCATGCAACGCTCGAAGGCCGGCGCGACGGAGCGATTCGATCCGCATTGCGCCAGCATCAGGCTTGCGCGGCAAACGATCGCGCGCCAAGCGGCCGCAACGCGTGCCGGCCGGCCGCCGGCTATCGCGACCGGCACGTATTTGAGCGCGGATTTCCAGCTCACCGTTGGGGTCCGGCGTTCGCGCCGCGCGCGCAGCACTTCGCCGGCGACGAGGCGCACGATGTATCCGGCCAGATCGCGCCGCCGGTCGCCGCGACACGACCACTCGAGCGGCGACTCGATCAGCGCTTCGCGCCGCGCCGCCGAATCGCGCGCGAGATAGGTCATCTCGCCGCGCACGAAGTCTGCGGTAAACCGTGCCAACTCGGCGGCGTCACCGGAGAAGACATGCCAAAGCTCGATGTCGGGACAGTGTCCGACGACGAGACCTTCGGTCCGGTAGCGCGCCGCCAGCACCCACTCGGCAAAGTGCCCGAGCGCGGCGTCGAAACCGCCCGCGGCGCGATACGATGCGCGGCGGGTCAGAAAACATTGATCGAGGATGTTGCGCCAGCCCAGCTGATTCGCGCCGATCGCGAAGTCGCGCTCGTACATGTCGGCCTCGGCCGCGGCGACACGGTTGTGCGCGATGCGTTTGCTGCCGCACGTGAGTCCTGCCCAGTCGGGGTGAAGCTCCATCGCACGGAGGCTCAGCTCGAGCACGTCCGGGCTGGGCCACACATGGCTTTCCGAGAAAAACAGGAACTCGCCCCGGGCGAGCGCCGCGGCTTCGGCTACCTGTGCGATGTCGTGCGCGGCGGACGTTCGAACCAATCGGTCGTGCGGCCCCAGCAGCTTGCGAATCGGCGCCAAGCGGCGCTCGTCGAAGGAGCTCGATGCGATCGCGATGACCTCGTAGCGGTCGCGGTCGAACGTTTGCCCGGTGCACCAGGCGCGAATCGAGCGCTCGGCGGAATCGCGATGGTCCTCGAGCGGGATCAACACCGAAACGAGTGCGGATCTCTGCGCTTGGCTCGACGCCGGTTCCCGAGCGCCGTCCAGCGTGGTGACTGCCGAACTCATGTTCCGCCGCGTATTCGCGTCGTCCGGCGGCAGTCCTCATTTGCCGCCGCGCGCGGATGCGCGACGAAACGGCCGGAATGGCTCAGTTCGCGGAATGTTCGGCGGGTTCGAGCACGGCGACCGGCAGCACCGCGAGCGCGTCCGCCAGCGGCAACATGCGCCGGCCGTCGCGTTCGATCGCGGCAACGATGCGGCCCGTGAGCAGATCGCGATACCGCGACGAGCCGCGCCCGCCGAGTGCGAGCGCGGTGCCCCTCCACACGGCGTCGCCGAGCGGCGGAACTTCGCCGGACAGCGCGCGCGGCAATCGGGGCACGATCACGATCGCGTCGCCGCGCGCGAACGCGACGACGTGCGCGGCGCCCTCGCCGAACGCGTCCAGCGGCGCGTACGCGTTGCCGGCCCAGGACGTCCCGGTCGTCGCCGCAGCGGCGCGGCGGCGCAGCAGCGTCGCCAGCACGTAGAGCTTGATGCGGCCGTCCGGCCACGCGGCGAGCAGCTCGCGGGCGAGCGTCTCACGCGGCGTGCCGCGCGCGAGCGCATCGTCGAGCGCGCGCAGCGCGCCGGCGCGCGCGGCGAAATCGACGGGGCGGCGGTTATCGGGATCGACGAGACTGAGATCCCACAACTCCGTCCCTTGATACGTGTCGGGGACGCCGGGAGCCGTCGCTTTGAGCACCGTCTGCGCGAGACCGTTCGTGAGCCCCGTGGCGGCCAGGCTGCGCGCGCCCGTGCGCAGGCTTTCGAAGAATTCCGGCGAGCGCTGCGGGTCGAGGATCGCGCGCGTAAAATCCTCGAGCGCGCGTTCGTACGCGGCGTCGGGATTCGTCCAGCTCGTGCGCAGCTTCGCCTCGCGTCCCGCTTTGAGAACGTATCCGACGATGCGCTCGGCGAACACCGCCAACGCGCCGGCGTCGAGCTCGTCGCCGAGCAGCTCGGCGGGCCACGCGCCGAGGATCGTCTGATACAGCACGTACTCCGCCAGCGGCGTCACCGGGCCGCGGTGCTTGCGGTTGAGCCGCGACCAGCGCGCGAGCGCGCGGCGCCACTGGTCGGGCACTTCCGAGATCGCGGCGATCCGCGCGCGCACGTCTTCACCGCGCTTCATGTCGTGCGTCGACGTCGCGAGCATCGCGTGCGGATGGTCCGCGGCACGGCGCGCGTTCTGGCGGTGGAACTCGTCGACCGTCGTGCCGAAGCGCGCGGGATCCCCGCCCACCTCGTTGAGCGCGGCCAGCCGCACGGAGCGGTAGAAGGCCGTGTCCTCGACGCCTTTGGCGGTGACGGGCGCCGTGAGCTGCTGGAACCGCATCGCGAACTCGACGTAGCGCTCGCGCACCGCGTCGTCGTCGTGCTCCGTCAGCAGCACGCGCCGCAGAAACTCATACGTCGAGCCTTCGTCGGTCGCGTCACGCCGGCGCGCGATCCCGATCGCGCGTTCGATGAACAGCCGATCGGCCGGATCGACCGCCGCGCCCGTGACGTAGGTGCGGTAGATCGGGAAGGCGGCGATCGTTTCCACCAGGACGCGGCGCAGCGCTCCCAGCGTGAAGTCACGGGTCCGCGGATCGCGTTGCGCGATGCGGTCCAGCCGCAGCGCGAGCACGTTCAGCTCCGCCGACAGCGCGGTCTCGAGCACGAATTTCTTCGCGGCGTACGCCACCTCGGCGAACGGGGTCGCGTCGCGCACGAAGCGGCGGTACACGGCGTCGAACGCGCGCGCGTTGCGGCCGTCCACCGCAAGGCCCGTGACCGCGTTCATGAACTCGTAGCCCGTCGTGCCGTCGACCTTCCAGCGTCCCTGCAGCTCCTGATTCGGCGCGAGAATCTTCTCGATCACCAGATACATGGGCTGCCCGAGCAGCTCGGAGCGCGAGCAGAGCAGCTCGCAGTAGCCGATCGGATCGAACATCCCGTCGACGTGATCGAGGCGCAGGCCGTCGACGTCGCCGCGTGCGACCAGCTCGAACACCAGGCGGTGCGCGTCGCCGAAGCAGTTCGCGTTCTCCATCCGCAGCGCCGCGAGCGTGTTGATGTCGAAGAAGCGGCGGTAGTTGATCTCTTCGGCGGCGACCTTCCAGGACGCGGGCCGCCAGTGCTGCGCGTCGACCACGCGCTCGATGAGGGCCTTGCCCGCCGCCGTCGTGCGCGCCGCATCGAGCCGGGCGGCGTGCGCGCGCGCGTTGGCGGCCTCGGTCTCGCCGAGCAGCCGGCGCAGCGACGCGGCGGCGGCACGCCGTGCGACGTGTTCGGGCATCGTATCGAGCGTCGCGAACAGCGGCGCGAAGGACGCGAGCGACGCGGGTTGCGCGTCGGCGAGCATCAGCGCGTAGGTGGGCGGCGCGAGCGGGAAGCGGTGTTCGTGGTAGCGCAAGGCGAAGCCGCCGTCCGCGTACTCCCAGCGCAGCTCGCCGGCGTCGAGCACGTCGCCGTATTGCGGCCCCAGAAACGGCAGCAGCACTTTGCCGCGCAGCTCCGCGCGCAACGGTTTCCAGTCGACGTCGAAATAGTCCGCATAGTGGGAGTCCTCACCCCACGCGAGCAGGTCCAGCCACCACGCGTTGTCGTCGCCCCCGACGCCCATGTGGTTGGGCACGAAGTCCAGGATGTGCCCCATGCCGTGCGCACGCAGCGTGTCGACGAACGCACGGTATTCTTCGGGCGTGCCGATCTCGGGGTTGAGCGCCGAGTGGTCGACGATGTCGTAGCCGTGCGTCGAGCCGGCGCGTGCCTTCAGATAGGGCGACGCGTAGACGTGCGAAATGCCCAGCGACGCGAGGTACGGCACCAGCGCGGTCGCGTCGGTGAAACGAAAGCCGGCGTGAAACTGCAGCCGGTACGTCGCGCGCGGCGTCACGAGGCGAGGAACCAGCCGGCGCTCCACGCCGGCAGCACGGCGTGGGCGGCGCGCGCGGGGACGTCGCCCAGCGTGAAGATGCGCGCGCCCTCCGCGGCGTACGATGCGGTCGCCGGCTGCCTGCCGAGGTTCGCGATCAGCGTGAGCCGCGCGCCGTCCCCGAAGCGCCAGCGCACTTCGAACGCCGTCTCGCCGAGCAAGCAAAAACCGTCGCCGTGCGCGCCGCTCGCAAGCCGCGGGACGATCAGTTCCGCGCGCAATGCGAGCAGCTCGCGGTACAGCGCCAGCATCGCGGCGTGACGCGGCTGCGTCCGTTCGTTCCAGCGCAGGACGGATGCGCGCATCGTCGCAGGATCTTGCGGATCGGGGATGCGTTCGCGCTCGAGCGGATCGGCGAACGCCGGCCACGCGGCGAACTCGCGGCGCCGGCCTTCGGTCACGGCGAGCGCGAGGTCGCCGCCGAAGTCCGCGAAGAACAGGAACGGCGTCGACGCGCACCACTCCTCGCCCATGAACAGCAGGGGGATCGCCGGCGCCGCGAGCAGCACGGCGGCCGCGGCTCGCACGGCGTCGCCGGTTGCGAGCGCGCCGAGACGCTCGCCGTGCGCGCGGTTGCCGACTTGATCGTGGTTCTGCAAGAAATCGACGAACGCGGTGGACGGCAGCGCCGCGCTCGGCTCGCCGCGCGGCGCGCCGCCGCGATGCGCCGACGGTTCGCCCTGAAACGCGAACCCTTCCGCGAGCGCGCGCGCGAGCAGCCGCGCCGGCTCGCGCGCGTAGTCGCGGTAGTACCCGTCGGCCTCGCCGGTAAGGAGCACGTGGAACGCGTGGTGCGCGTCGTCGTTCCACTGCGCGTCGTAGCGGCCTAACCAGCGCGCTTCGTTCGCGTCGTTCTCCAGCACGAGATGAACCGCGCGGCCCTGTTCCACGCCGGCGCGCACGCGCGCGGCGAGCTCGTCGAGGAACGGGCGCGGCGCGTCGTCGCGGATCTCGTGCACGGCGTCGTACCGGATGCCGTCGAAGCGGTACTCGCGCAGCCAGAACAGCGAGTTCTGCACGAAGAACTCGCGCACGACCTCCGCGTGCCGCGCATCGACGTTGATCGCCGCGCCCCACGGCGTGTGGTGGCGCTCGGTGAAGAACGGTTCGGCAAAAGCGTGCAGGTAGTTGCCTTCGGGACCGAAGTGGTTGTAGACGACGTCCAGGAACACGCACAGCCCGCGCGCGTGCGCCGCATCGACGAAGGCCTTCAGGTCGTCCGGCCTTCCGTACGCGCGCTGCGGCGCGAAGGGCAGCACGCCGTCGTAGCCCCAATTGCGGTCGCCGGCCGGCTGCGCGAGCGGCATGAGCTCGAGCGCCGTCACGCCGAGTTCCGCGAGCGCATCGAGCCGCGCCGCCGCGGCCGCGTACGTGCCTTCCGGCGTAAACGTGCCGACGTGCAGCTCGTACAGCACGATCTCGTGCCAAGGACGGCCGTGCCACGCGGAATGCTGCCAGACGTGCGCGCACGGGTCGATCACCTCGCTCGGCGCGTGCACGCCGCCCGGTTGGAAGCGCGACGCGGGATCGGGCACGGGCGCGTCCATGCCTGCGAACGCGAACGCGTAGCGCGAGCCGGCGCCCGCGTCGCCCACCGTGCGCTCGAACCAGCCGCCCGGGCGCGGGTCGAGCGCGTGCTCGGCGCCGGCGGCATGGGCCTCGTGGTCGCGGCGCACCACCTCGCGCTCGACCAGCGCGTCGCGGTCAAGCTCATGCGTCCCGAGGCGCGCCATCGGCCCGAGCTGGCGCAGCGCTTCCTGCGCGAGGCGCGCGCCGCGGC
>JAXDMA010000233.1:0-7989 GCA_034666305.1 Vulcanimicrobiota bacterium | reverse complement strand
CCGGAGTTGGACTCGAACCAACGACCCGCTGATTAACAGTCAGCTGCTCTACCAACTGAGCTATCCGGGACCGACTCGCCACGATTCGGGAGGCCGGGCCTAAAAACCCTGTACTCCGAGGATTCGGTGCGGCGCGGGTCCAATTTAAGCGAGGCCATGCTTTCGTAGATTCCGCCGCGCCCCCCGGGCGCGGCCCCGTGCAGACCACATCTCCCCCTTCGCACGCATTGGAATCTCGTATGGCCACCGTCACCGCTCGCCCGGCGAGCGTCTTTCGATCTTCCGCGTTCTCGCGATTTTACGCCGGTCAGGCGTTCAGCTATCTCGGCGACGGTCTTCGCACGCTTGCCGTGCCGCTGCTGGTGTTTCATCTCACCCGCTCCGCCACCGCGGTCGGCTGGACGTGGGGCCTCGAGTTCTTGCCGTACGCGGTCGTCAGCTTGATTGCCGGCTCGCTCGGCGACAGAGTCGACCGGAGGCGGCTGATGATCACGTGCGACATGCTGCGCTTCACCGTGATGGCGCTGTTCACGATCCTGTTCGCGACCGGCCATCTCACGCTCTGGATGATCTATGCCGGCGTGCTCGTGCTGGCGATCGGCGGCGCCACGTTCCTGGGCGCGCAAACCGCCTCGATCCCGTATCTGCTCGGCCAAGACCGCACGAAGGGCGCCGTCGCCGTGCTGCAAGCGACGGAACAAAGCGTCAACCTCATCGCGCCGCCGATCGGCGGCACGCTGTTCGGTCTGTTCGGCCCGTTGCCGGCGCTCGCGATCAACGCGCTCACGTACCTCACGTCGCAGGTCGCGATCGCGTCGGTGCGCACGTTCGGGCCGGACGCACCCAGCGGGATGCCGTCGTTGCGCCAGATCGGGGGCGACATCGTCACCGGCTGGCGTTTCTTGTTCGCGGACCGCACGATGATGCTGCTTTCGCTTACGGGCATGGCGTACAATTTCGTCGGCACGATCGGCTTCGTCGCGCTTATCCCCTATTTCAAGCTCGCGTTCTTGGCGCGCGACCCGGTCGTCGGCTTGGCGTTCGGGTGCATCTCCGCGGGCGCGGCGATCGGCTCGTACGTCGCCGGCCGCACGCATTGGGCATTCGGACCCGCCGTCATCATCGCGAACCTCGCCGACGGTTTCGGCTGGCTGCCGTTGCCGTGGACGCATTCGATCTGGTTTGCCGTCGCAGGCGTCGCGTTCTCAAGCTTCTGCGGAGGATACGCGATCACCACGATCGTGTCGTGGCGCCTGCGCGTCATCCCCGAGGAGCTCGTCGGACGCGTGTTCGGCGTCGTGCGGCTCGTCGTGCTCCTCGGCGTGCTGCCCGGCTCGATCCTGGGCGGCTGGTTCGCCGACCACATCGGCGTGCGCCCGACGATGATGATCTCGGCGCTGGGCTACATGGCGTTCACGTTCGTGCTCGCGTTCTCACGCACGGTGCGCGCCGAACGCCGCTGACGACGTTCAGTGCGGCGCGATGTCCACTTCGTCGAAGCTGGCCGCGCTCGCGTGGGTCGTCGTCGCGCCGGCCGCGGTATCGGCCGGGCGCAACAGCCTTACCGTCTGCATGCAGGCCTTTCGCGCCGCGTCGAGCTCGGCATCGACGTCGCTCAAGAACACGATGTCGGCCGGCGCGAGGCCCACCACGTCCGCAATGACCGCATACGACGCCGACGCGCGCTTCGAGCCGACCGTCGTGTCGAAATTGCCGCTGAACAACGGCGTCAGATCCCCGTGCACGCTGTTGGCGAACAGCACGCGCTGCGCCTCAACGGATCCCGACGAATAGACGTACAGCTTCAACCCTGCGGCGTGCCAGCGCCGCAAGCCGGCCGCGGCATCCGGGTAGACGTGCCCGCGCAAGCCGGTCTGCGCGTAGCCTTCCGCCCAGATCAGCCCTTGCAGCGTCTTGAGCGGCGTCGCCTTGCGGTCTTGCGCGATCCACGCATGCAAGTGCGCGAGCACCGTCGCGTCGTCGACATCGGGCTCGAGGCCCGCCAGCTGCGCGGCATCGAGCAGCGCCTGCACGACGGCGGGTTCCTCACGGTGCGCGGCGACGTACGCGTCGAGGTGCTCGTCGGCGTACGGAAACAACACCTCGTGCACGAACGCGATCGTGCTCGTCGTGCCCTCGATGTCGACGAGCACGGCGCGCGCGTGAATCACTCGTACTTCGGAAACCGCGAGGCGATCGGATCGCCCGTAAAGTTCGCCACCCAGCCTTCGGGGTTCACGAACAGCCGAATCGCGGCAAACTCCGGCGACGGGCCCATGTCGAACCAATGCGTCGTGTTGGCCGGCACGCTCAGCAAATCACCGCGCGTGCACATCGCTTGATACACCTTGCCGCGCATGCGCAAATAGAACGAAGCGCCGCCCTCGACGAAGAACCGCACCTCGTCCTCGGTGTGCGTGTGCTCGTTGAGGAATTTCTCACGCAGCGCCGGGACGTTCGGCGTCGTCGCCCCGACGCGGATCACGTCGACGGTCGTGTACCCGTGCGCATCTTTGAGGCGCTGGATGTCGCCTGCGTACGCGGCCATGATCGCATCGGGATCGGACTCCGCGGTCAGCGGGGCGCTTGCGTCCCAGCGCTCGAAGATCACGCCCTCGGCGCCGAGGATGCGCGCGATCTCGGCGCGATCCGTCGTGTCGACGAGCGGCTTCGTGCCGTCATCGTCGGCGAAGACGCGCAGCGTCGAGGTCAGCGTCGTGTTCATCGCAGTCTCCGTTCTTCGAGGTGACAAGCCAGCAGGAACTCCAAGCCTTCGACGTGGCGGCGCGCCTCGGCTGCCGTCGCGCCCCATGCGTACAAACCGTGACCGGCGAGCAGAAATCCGGGCACCACGGCATCGCGACCGAGCCGTGCTTCGACCGCCGCGGCGAGCGTCGCCGTGTCCTGATCGTTCGCGAACACCGGGATCTCGATAAAGCCGTCGTGCGTGACCGCACCGACGGACTTGTGCATCTCGAGTCCCTCCGTGCGAACGGCGCCGCCCTCCGTACACATGCGCGAGAGCACGGTCGACGCGACGGTGTGCACGTGAAAGATCGCGCCGATCGCCGGATCGGTGCGGTAACGCGCCAGATGCAGCGGCGCTTCGGCCGATACGCCCGGCGGCGGCGGCTCGCCGATGGTCAGCACGGCGATGTCGGCCGTCCCGATCGCGCCCTTGTCGATGCCGCTGCGCGTCAACGCGACGTGCTTCGGGTCGATGCGGCGCGAGAAGTTGCCCGACGTCGCCGGCACCCAGCCGCGCGACGCCGCGAAGCGGCCGAACCCCGCGATCTCCTCGACCACGCCGGGCGGCGCGGCCGGCAGAACCACCGTCACGTCACGCCGAACCCGGCCCCATGGCTTCGAGGTTGCAACCCCCGTGAAGGACGACCGCGTGCGCGACGAGCGCGTTCTCGTGTACTCGACCGACGGCAATCTGCCGCTCCCCAAACCCGGCCCCGCGCTGCGCAAGACGCAGCCGGTCGGCCGCGCTATGCCGGATGACGGGGTCGTGCGGGTGGCACGGGAGCGGCGCCGCAACAGCGCGCTCACGGTGGTGCACGGCCTCGCGACCGCCGAGCTGGAAGCCGTGGGCAAAGAGCTCAAGCGCCTCTGCGGCACGGGCGGGACCGCGAAGAACGGCGCGGTCGAGATCCAGGGCGACCACCGCGACCGCATCGTGGCATATTTCGAGGAACGCGGCCGGCGCGTGAAACGCGCGGGCGGCTAGTGCCGGACGTCCTCCACCTCTGCCTCTACCTCGTCCTCGGCGGCCTGCTCGGCGCGCTCGGCGGCCTGTTCGGTATCGGCGGCGGGATCATCGCGATCCCCGTGCTCGGGCTTGCGTTCGGTCTGAACGAACAGCACGCGCAGGGCACCTCGCTCGTCATGGTGGTGCCGAACGTGCTGGTGGGCTTGTGGGGCTATGCGCGGCGCGGCAGCGTCGACCGCCGCGTCGCGATCCTGCTCGCGGCGTGCGCGGTGCCGTTCACCTACGCGGGCGCGCTGTACGCGACGCGCGTCGCGGGACCCGGCTTGCGCTACGCCTTCGGCGCGTACGCGGCCGTGCTCGCGCTCTGGTTCGGATACCGCACGCTGAGCGCACGCAAGAGTGAGCCGCGTTCGACCCCGCGGCTCGCGTGGGGTTGGACGGCCGTCGTCGGCGCGCTCGGCGGGATTCTCTCCGGCGTGTTCTCGGTCGGCGGCGCGCTGTTCGCCGTACCGTTTCTGTCGCTCGTGTTCGCGTATTCGCAAACCGAGGCGCAGGGGCTTTCGCTCGCGCTGGTCGCGCCGGGCACGATCGTGGGCATCATCGCGTATGCGATGGCGAACGACGTCGACTGGGGCATTGGTATCCCGCTCGCGCTCGGCGGCACGCTGTGCGTGCGCTATGGCGTAGCCCTCGCGCACAGGCTGCCGGAGCGGCGGCTCCGGCTCCTGTTCTGCGCGTTCCTCGCCGCCGCGGCCATCGGTCTGCTCAGCCGGGGATCGTGAAGGTGACCGTGCGCCCACCGGCCTTGCGCAGCGCAGCGTCCTTCGAGGCGTCCGCTTGAACGACCGCGACGTTCTTGAACGCATTGCGCGTGGCCGCGAACGCGACCGTGACGTAGAGCTTCGTGATCGGGCCGCTCCAGGTCACCAAGAGCGTGTTCGCACCGCGGTGCACGCTGGTCGTGATGTCGTCGTAGCCGGTCGCGTGCAGGTCGTCGACCTGCGCCCCGTTGATCCTCACCTGGACACCGTCGGGCTCCGCCTGCATGTTCTTGAGGATCGTGATGGGGCCGTTGGCGTCGGTCCCATTGTCGCTGGGCTGCTGCTGCGCAAACGCCGCGCCACCCGATAGCGCCGCGATCGCCGCCGCAGCCGTGAGCACTTTGAACGTACGCATGCGAACAGTGTACCCGCGGGTTCCGCTGACGACCCGCGAGCTGGCGGGCGTCTGGATCGGCTTGCTAGGGCTCGCCGAAGCGCTCGTCGCGGCGCTGCTCGCGCCGAACGTGCCGGTCGCCGCACGCGCCGGCCGGATCGCGATCGACCTCGTGCTCGCGGCCGGATACGTCGCCTACCTGCGCGGCGACCGGGCCCCGCCCGCGACGCCCCGCGGGATCGTCGGCCGGAGCATCGCGATTGCGCTCGTTGGGGCGGGCGGCATCTTCGCGCTCGTCGCGCCCGGTGTCGACCCGTGGCGGCGTTCGTTCCGCGCCGCCGTGGCACTGTCGCTCGCGGTCGCGATCGCGTTGGGCGTCGGCCGCACGCTCCCGTCGGGATGGATGCGGCGCGCGCGCCTGCTGACCGTCGGCTTCGTCGTCGTCGAGACCATCGTCGGCTTGGCGGTCACGTTCGAGGTCGACGCCCCCATCGCGGTTGCCGCGCTTACGCCGGCCGGCCGCGACGTCACCCGGCAGCTCGAAGGTGCGGGCTACGCCGTGCCGCCCTTGGCCGCGGCCGCGCTCGTTCGCCTCGCGCCCGATGTGCTCGCCGTGCGCGGCGACCACGTCGTCGCGACGACGCGTCTCGCCGACACGCTGCACGTTCTGGGCGACGATCCGGTACCGGCGCTCGCGCGCATCGCCGGCGACCCGCAAGCGCGCGCCGAACTCTTCCGCCATACCGACGAGTGCACGGTGATGCGCGTCGTGCAGCCGCCGCTGCAGGGCTATCGCGATCGCAGCTTCGGCGCGATCGTGGCCGCGACCGTGCGCGCGTGCCGCGCCGCGGAAGCACGGCCATGAGCGCGGACCTGTCGTTGGCGGAGGCGCGTCGAATCGCGCTGGCGGCGCAAGGTTTCGCCGACTCGGCGCCGCGCGGCACGGTTGACCGCCGTCTGTTGCGGCGCGTGTTCGCCCGGGTCGGTTTGATCCAGATCGATAGCGTGAACGTGCTCGTGCGCTCGCACTACCTTCCGGCATTCTCGAGGTTGGGCGCGTACGATCCCGCGGTGCTCGAACGCGCGGCGTACGGCCGCGACCGCTTTCTGTTCGAATATTGGGGTCACGAAGCGTCGCTGCTGCCGCTGGAGCTGCAGCCGCTGTTGCGCTGGCGCATGGCGCGCGCCGAGCGCGGCATCGGAACGTGGGGCCGCATCGCGCAAGCGGTGCGCGACGAACCGGGTCTGTTGAAGCGGCTGCGCGCGACCGTCGCCGAGCGCGGTCCGATCGCGGCAAGCGGGTTCGACGGCGCGCGCGGCCAGGGTTCGTGGTGGGGCTGGAGCGACGTGAAGATCGGTCTTGAAGCACTCTTCTGGTCCGGCGCGATCACGACCGCGTATCGCAAAGGCTTCGAGCGCGTCTACGACCTGCCCGAACGCGTGTTTCCGCGCGAAATCCTCGACGCCCCGACGCCCCCGGAAGCCGATGCGCAGCGCGAGCTCGTGCGCATCACTGCGCGTGCGCTCGGCGTCGCGTCCGAGCGCGATCTGCGCGACTACTTCCGGCTCGATCTCGCCGACGCACGCGCGCGCGTGGCCGAGCTCGCGGATGCCGGCGAGCTGGAGCGCGTGCAGGTGCACGGTTTGCGCGGCGACCGTTACCTCGCGCGCGGCGCGCGGCTACCGCGGCGCGTCGATGCGCGCGCGCTCCTGTCGCCGTTCGACTCGCTCATCTGGCACCGCCCGCGCACCGCCGAGCTGTTCGAATTCGACTTTCGCCTGGAGATCTACACGCCCCAGCACAAGCGCGTTCACGGCTACTACGTGCTGCCGTTTCTGCTCGGCGACCGGCTCGTCGCGCGCGTCGATCTCAAGCACGATCGAGCGAACGGGGTCTTGCGCGCGATCGCCGTTCACACCGAACCCGGCGTGCGCAAGCGCGACATTCGCGCCGATCTGCACGACGAGCTGCACGCAATGGCGCATTGGCTGGGCGCCCGCGACGTCGGCGTGTAGCCGGGAAAAAGAGAGAGGCACCGCCGGAGCGGTGCCTCGTGTTGCTCGTCTTCGCGGGTGAGACGAAACTTGGCGGATCGGCCGGAGGCCGAACGCGAGCGTGGCTCGGGCGTTAGCCCGAACACGCACTAGTGGTACGGCGTGGGGTACGGCGTCGGGTACGACTGGTTCTGGTAGCCGCCGTTGCCGTTCGGATACGAACCCTGGCGGCGCGACAGCACCGTGGCCGGAGCGGTCGTCTTCATCGAAACCGTCGAGCCCTGCGGGACGGTGATGTTCTGCCCGGTGTTCGCTCCGTAGAGCGCGCCGCCGATTGCGCCGATCGCGCCGCCGACGTCGGTACCGATGTGCTTGCCGATGTAGTTACCGACGATCTGTCCGACGACGCCGCCGACGATCGTTTTGGTGGTGGAGTTCGCGCGGTTACCCTGGGTGTCGACCGACAAGACCTGTCCCTGAACTGCTGCGGTGGTGCCGTCAACCAAGGTCAGGCGATCGAAGGCCAGGTCGACGCGCCCTTTCTTCATGCCGCCGGCATGCGTGACGGTGGAGACATGGCCGTAGACCTTCGCTCCCTGATAGCGCTGGTCGTCGGCGGGATACGGCGCCTGCACGTCTACGACGAACGGGTCGCCGACCTGCGAGGTCCGGCTGTTGATCGATTGCTCGAGCGTGCCGGTGATGACCGACTGCGACGGCAGCAGCGTGTCGCCGTTGCCGTTGTTGTACTGACCGTTGTATTGGCCGTTGTACTGAGCCGACGCGGCGAGCGGCAGGGCCGCCATCGCTGCGATCGTGAGTGCGAGAAGAGACTTGCGGATCATCGAATACCTCATGGTGGAGTCACGGTAGTAACGCGGCCGGGCTCCGAGGCGTTCCGTCGCAAGCAAAGAGGCGCTGGTCAGTGACCAGCGCCTCTTCTGTGCTCTCGGTAGGCTGCTAGGCCGTCAGCGGAGCGAGCTCCCGGTCGACCTCACCGCGCAGCCCGGAGTCGGCGCGCAGCGCCGCCGCCTTGTCGAGCCGCTCCCACGGCAGGTCGAGCTCGGGCCGGCCGAAGTGACCGTACGACGCCGTCTGCTTGTAGATCGGGCGCCGCAGGTCGA
>JAXDMA010000232.1:0-9354 GCA_034666305.1 Vulcanimicrobiota bacterium | reverse complement strand
TTGGTGCGCGCCCCGGGGCTCGAACCCGGACACAACCGATCAAGAGTCGGACGCCCTGCCGCTCGGGCTCGGCGCGCATGGTAGAAACGGCCGGAATCGAACCGGCGACTCTCCCGCCCGAGGGGAGCGCGTTACCACTAACGCTACGTCTCTGTGGTTGCGACGAGCGGACTCGAACCGCTGCCTGACGGCTTATGAGGCCGCTGCCCTGCCGCTGGGCGACGTCGCATCGATTGGTGGATTGCTAGAGAATCGAACTCTACGCAGCCTCATTGCAAGTGAGGCTCGCCGGCCTTGGAACATGGCAACCCGTGGTGGGAACGGACGGAGTCGAACCGCCTTCTTCTCGGCTTCAACGAGACGCTAGAACCGCTTCAGCTGCATTCCCATGGCGGAGTGGGCGCGAGTCGAACGCGCTCGTCGCCTTCACGACTCATCGACATAGCAAATCGACGCCTTACCGTTCGGCCACCACTCCAGAATACGTATGCAGTTTTCAAAGGACGCGCGCTGAACCAGACGTGCACAGGCGTGCACGCAACGAGTTTTGGTGTGACCGGTCAGACTCGAACTGACTTCTACCGGCTTCACAAACCGGCGCCTCGACCGCTTCGGCCTCGGCCACCATGCAGGCTCGGACGGAGTCGAACCGCCTTTGCGCGGTTTGGAATCGCGCTCGTCGCCCTGACACGAACCCGTACAAACACCGAGGGGACCGGCTTGCGCCGATCCCCTCGTGGAAACACAAGAGCTTCGGTGTAAGCGTTATGACGCGGCGGACGTACCTTTCGCTCGCACGACGAACCCGCCGAACGCGGTGACGTTCAGATGATACGTATCCGAGGACCGCAAACTGCAGCCTGGGAGTCGAGGTAGGGCGGATGCGATTCGCTGCATCATGATTTGCCGATCCTAAAGCCTTGTCGCGGCGCTTGTCAAGCGGTAAGGCGAAAATTGTTTTCAATTCTTATTGACAAACGTCGCACCGGTCGCGTAGTCTCGTATCGGGATTATGCAAATACGCAAACACGTCACCGGCACCGATCCACATGTAGACTCCGCGATGCGCAGTCTGCCGGCGTCGTTTTGCCTCGTCGGGGCGAATCCGGCGTAAACCACGAGCACGCTCCACGAACGCTGATCGAAGCGGGGTGAGCGATGCGCTCGCCCCGCTTCTATTTTCAGCGAAAGGAGGTATCACCGTGGAAGTGTTCGAGACGGCCGGCGTGCCGGTCAAGGCCTGGGTCAAGGGCGTCGAGTTCGACGAGAACGCGCGCAAGCAAGTCGCCAACATGGCAGCGCTTCCGTTCGTGCATTCGCACGTAGCGGTGATGCCGGACGTGCACCTCGGTCGCGGCGCGACCGTCGGCAGCGTCATTCCGACGCTGGGCGCGATCGTTCCGGCCGCGGTGGGCGTCGACATCGGCTGCGGCATGGTGGCGCAAAAGCTGACGCTTCGTGCCGAGGATCTCCCGACGGACCTGCGCGGCGTTCGCAGCGCGATCGAACGGGTGGTTCCGGTCGGCCGCGGACAGCACCGCGACGCCACGGCGTCCGCGGAGCGCGCGTGGGAAGGCGGCTTGGGCGAACGCTACGCTCGCGTGAAGGAGCGCGCGCCGCAGGTTTCCACCCGCAACGTGCGCGAGCAGCTCGGCACGATGGGCGGCGGCAACCACTTCTGCGAGGTGTGCCTCGACGAGTCCGGCAGCGTCTGGCTCGTGCTACACTCCGGCTCGCGCGGCGTGGGCAACCGCATCGGCTCGTACTACATCGAACGCGCGCACGAAGAGCTCGCGCGCGCCGGTGTGACGATCGCCGATCGCGACCTCGCCCACCTCACCGAGCACACGCCGGCGTTCGACGCCTACGTCGAAGCCGTCGGCTTCGCGCAGGACTACGCTCGCCTCAACCGCGAGATCATGATGGAGAACGCGCTCGAAGCGCTGCGCGACCGCAAGGTCAAGCTCCCGCGCTTCGCCCGCGCCGAGACGGCGGTCAACTGCCACCACAACTACGTCGCGCGCGAACGGCACTTCGGTGCCGACGTCTACGTGACGCGCAAGGGTGCGGTTCGCGCCGGCCTCGGCGAGCTCGGCTTCATCCCGGGCTCGATGGGTGCGCGCTCGTTCGTCGTGCGCGGTCTGGGAAACCCGGACTCGTTCGAGTCGTGCTCGCACGGCGCGGGCCGCCGGATGAGCCGCGGTGAGGCGCGCAATCGCCTCACGCTCGCAGATCTCAAGCGCGAAACGCACGGCGTCGAATGCCGCAAGGACGCGGGGGTGCTCGACGAAGCACCGTCCGCGTACAAGGACGTCGACGCCGTCATGCGGGCGCAGCACGATCTCGTTCGGATCGTGCACACGCTTCGCCAAGTGGTCTGCATCAAGGGTTGATGCGCCGGCCGTGGGCCGGACGTTTCGGGTTATCCACTCGTGCTTGAAAGGCACCCGGGAGGATCGCAGCAAGGCATAACCACCGCGCTGCGATGGGCATGAATCGGAATTCAGCACGCCGCTATGCGGCGCTCCCATCCCGGAACACATTTTGCCCACGGCCCGCGGGCCGATCGGCAGCGGTTATTTGGGTCCGCCGGTTCGATTCCGTAACGGCTCGCCGTCAGCGGTGAGCCGGAGGAGATACCGCTCCAACACCTCGTCCGCGAAACGCGCATCAGCTCTAACGGTTCGGCTTGCGGGCCGGACGTTCGAGGTTACTACTAAACCAAAGGTCGCGGGTTCGATTCCCGCCGCGTGTTCGCACGCGTAGCTCAGCCAGGCAGAGCAATGGGGAGCGCAAGCTCTAGCCTCGGGCACCATTTTGCCCGCGAGTCTTCGACTCAATTTCACAAGCGAAAGGAGGGAACTCATCATGAACATGCTCGCACGCATCTTCCGCGGCCGTGCCGCCGGAACGCTGCAGACGCAACCGCAGGCCGGCCGCGCGCAAGTGCTGGCCGACAACGGCGGCTACGTGTACCCGCTCGACCGCTGGGCGCGCGTCGATCGCTGGCTGATTCTCGGATCCGAAGGCGGAACGTTCTACGCGACGGAGCAGCGGCTCACCAAGGAAAACGCGGTCAACCTCGTCGAGGCGATTCGCGAGGACGGCGCACGCGTCGTGGCTCGGGTCATCGCGCTCTCGGAGAGCGGTCGCGCACCGAAGGTGCAGCCGGCGATCTTCGCGCTCGCGGCCTGCGCCGGCTTCGGCGACGATGCAACGCGCGCGCTCGCGCTCGGCGAGGGCCTGCGGCGCGTGTGCCGCACGGGCTCGCACCTGCTCACGTTCTGCTCGTACATCGAGCAATTTCGTGGCTGGGGCCGCGGCCTGCGCAAGGGTCTGCGCGGCTGGTACGAGTCCAAGACGGTGCGCGATCTCGCGTTCCAGGCGCTCAAGTACCAGAACCGTGAAGGCTTCACGCACCGCGACGTGTTCCGTCTCGCGCACCCGCTCGCGACGGACGCGGAGCGCGCGGCGCTCTACGCATGGATCGTGAAGGGTGACGTCCCGGGCGAAGAGTTCCAGTCGCTGTCGCTCCTGCGCGCGCACGCTACGGCCAAGGCATCCGAAGATGCCGACGCTGCGACGTGCGCGGAGCTGGTGCGCGCGACCGGGCTCCCGCGCGAAGCGCTTCCGAGCACGTGGCTCAAGGAGCCGCGCGTGTGGGAGGCGCTGCTTCCGACGCTGCCGATGACGGCGCTGATCCGCAACCTCGCGACGCTCACGCGCGTCGGCGTCCTCACGCCCAAGGGCGAGGCGACGGCCGGCGTGATCGCGCGCATCACGGATCCCGCGGCGCTGCGCAAGACGCGCATCCACCCGATCGCGCTGCTCGCGGCGCTGACCACGTACAAGAGTGGTCGCAGCGCGCGCGGCTCGACGACGTGGAAGCCGGTGCCGGCGGTGGTCGACGCGCTCGACGCGGCGTTTGCGCTGGCGTTCGAGAACGTCGAACCGACGTTCGCGCGCACGCTGATCGGACTCGACGTGTCGGGCTCGATGAGCGGCGGCGAGATCGCGGGCATCCCGGGCATCACGCCGCGCGTCGGCGCGGCGGCGATGGCGCTCACGTTCGTGCGCACGGAGAGCGACGTGCACGTCATGGCCTTTGCGGACGGTTTCATCCCGTTCGCGATCGGCAAGGACGAAAGCGTCGCGTCCGTCGTGAAGCGGACGAGCGAGCTGCCGTTCATGGGAACGGACTGCTCGCTGCCGATGCTCTACGCGCTCGAGCACCGGCTCGCGATCGACCTGTTCGTGATTTTCACGGACAACGAGACGTGGGCCGGCACGATCCACGCGGACGAGGCACTGCGCCTCTACCGCGAGCGGATGGGCATCGCGGCGAAGCTCGCCGTGGTCGGCATGACGTCGAACGGGTTCACGATCGCGGACCCCAACGACGGCGGCATGCTCGACGTGGTCGGCTTCGACGCCGCTGCACCGGCGCTGATCGCAGACTCGCGCGCGGCGCGTAAAGGACTAGGCGCTTGGCGGGGTGGAGTATCCCGCCATGCGCCTACTTCGCTTCGTTCCCGTCCTGTTCGCAGCGCTGGTCGTGGCCGGCGCCCCTGCGAGCGCCCAGTCCGACCGGGATGCCACCCGGGAGAAAGTTCGCCAGGTGCTGACCAGCGCGGGGCAGCGCTCCGACGTCAACACCACCTTCCGGCAGAGCACGAAGAACCCGTACAACTTCGTCGGGACGATGACCGGCTTGAAAAACGTCGACAACTTGGAGATCGTGGTGAGCGTCACCAAGAGCGACACCATCGGCTTCCGGATCTACCCGCACTATAAGGGCGGCTACATCAACCTGGGCAAGGCGCGCGACACCAACGGCCTCATGCGCAAGCTGCTCTATTACAGCGATCAGAACTTCTTGTTCTGGGGCGCCGACGATACCGCGGACGTCTTCTGCGGCTATACGGTCACGCTCGAATCCGGATTCCCGCAAGATGCAATCGTCGTCATCCTTCGCAGCATCAAGAACACCGACAAGTTCGTCGGCGAGATGAAGCCTTTCATCGACGGGACGACGGCGAGCTAACTAGACCGGAAGGCTGCGGTACCGGCCGATCGCGCGATAAAACGCAAGCGCGATAACGATGAATGCGGTCGCGACCAGCGCGACGGTGCCGGCATTGAGCGGCAGTTGCGTGCGCGGGTCCGCGCCGTGCGGGACGACGAAGCGCGCGATGAACCGAATCGCGAACGCGCCGATCCAAATCCCGAACGTGAGCCGCGAACCTTGCGCGCGGACCGCGTTCGGGACGCCGGCCGCGCGAAACGTCGTGTTGGCGACGATCAGCAGGCCGGTGATCGCGCCGAGCGCGATCCCGGCGATCAGCGCGACGATCAGCTCGGTGCTGCCCGACGGATCGAGCGACATGCTCAGGACGATCAGCCACACCGTAACGGCGAGCAGCACCGCGGGTCTGATCCACAGCGTACTGGCCTTGACCACGCGCTCCTTGAGCTCGCGCTGCGCGAACCGGAACACCACGAACGCCAAGATGAGCACGGTGAACAGGGATTGGGTCACCATCGGGTTCACGATGCGGCTCCTCCAAGATAGGCTGCGCGCACCGCTTCGCTCGCGGCGAGCTCCGCCGCTGGTCCGGCATGCGCGATCGTGCCGACTTCCAGCACGTAGCCGCGCGCGGCGACCGCGAGCGCTTGGCGCGCGTTTTGTTCGATCAGCAGAATCGTCGTGCCGCGCGCGCTGATATCGCGGATCACCTCAAAGATCGTCTGTACGAGCTTGGGTGAAAGCCCCAGCGACGGCTCGTCGAGCAGCAGCAGCCGCGGGCGCGACATCAGCGCCCGCGCGATCGCGAGCATCTGCTGCTCGCCGCCCGACATCGTACCGGCCTTCTGCTCGAAACGCTCCTTGAGCCGCGGGAAGATCGTCAGGACCTTCTCGGTGTCGGCGGCGATCTCAGATTTTGAGCGGCGCGTGAACGCGCCCAGCTCGAGGTTTTCGCGCACGGTCATGCGCGGGAACACGTGCCGGCCTTCGGGCGAATGGCTGATCCCCGCGCGCACGATCTCGTTGGGGGCCAGCCGCGTGACGTCGTTTCCGGCAAACCGGATCGTCCCCGACGCCGGCCTCACCAAGCCGCTGATCGCGCGCAGCGTCGTCGTCTTGCCGGCGCCGTTCGCCCCGATCAGCGTGACGATCTCGCCCTCTTCCACGGTGAGCGACACGTCTTGCAGCGCGGTGATGCGACCGTAACGCGCGACGAGGTTTGCGACTTCGAGCAGCGCCACGCTACGCGGGTGTCCCCAAGTACGCTTCGATCACGCGCGGATCGTTGCGCACGTCGGCCGGCAGCCCTTCGGCGATCTTCTCGCCGTGGTCGAGCACCGTGATGCGCTCGCTGATCTCCATCACCAAGCCCATGTCGTGCTCGATCAGGAACACCGTCACGCCGCTGTCGCGGATGCGGCGGATCAGCGCGACGAGATCCTGCTTCTCGCTCGGGTTCATGCCGGCGGCAGGTTCGTCGAGCAGCAAGATCTTCGGGCCCGTCGCGAGCGCGCGCGCGATCTCCAACCGCCGCTGCGACCCGTACGGCAGGTTGCGCGCGTACGTGCCGGCGCTCTTCTCCAACCCGACGAAGCGCAGCAGCTCCAGCGCTTTGGCGCTCGCCGCGAGTTCCTCGCGACGCTGCCGTCCGGTGTGCAGCAACGACTCGACGAGATTCGCGCGCAGCCGCGCGTGTTCGCCGGTCATCACGTTCTCCAACGCCGACATGAACGCGAACAGCCGGATGTTCTGAAACGTGCGTGCGATGCCGAGCGCCGTGATCGTGCTCGTCGCCTTGCCGGTGACGTCGGTTCCGTCGAACGCGATGCGACCTTCGGACGGTCGATAGATTCCCGTCACCAGGTTGAACACGGTCGACTTGCCGGCGCCGTTGGGGCCGATCATTGCGACGATCGAGCCGGCTTCGACGTCGAAGCTCAGGTCGTTCACCGCGACGAGTCCGCCGAAGCGCTGCGTGACGTGCTCGAAGTGCAGCAGCGGCATCTCAGCGCGCGGCCTCCGTGTACAGTGCCTGTTCCTGCGCCGCCGCGCTCGCGTCGGTATCGGCCGCGTGGAGCTCGGCCTTCCGCTGGCCGCTGGGGATCAGCCCTTCGGGCCGGAACAGCATCATCATCACCAGGATCACGCCGTAGATCAAAAACCGCGAGCCCGTCAGGTCGATGTTGACGCCGATACCGTGCAAGAAGTTCGTCCCTTGCGGCAAGATGAAGCGCTCGAGTGCGGAGAGGATCAGGCTGCCGACGATCACGCCGGGGATGTTGCCCATCCCGCCCAGCACCAGCATCGCCAGGATGAACACGCTCACGTTGAACCCGAACTCGTCGGGCGACACGAGCTGCAGCTTCGCGGCGACGGCGCAGCCCGCGAGGCCGCTGAACGACGCGCCCATCGCGAACGCTGCGAGTTTCGTGGTGGTCGTGTTGATGCCCATGTGCGCGGCGGCGAGCTCGTCCTCGCGGATCGCCATCCACGCGCGGCCGAGCCGGCTGTTGCGCATGTTGTTCGCAAGCCACACCGCGACCGCGATCAGCCCCAGCACCATGAAATAATACGCGAACGCGTTGAATCCGAACTTGTAGGCGCCGATGGCCGGCTGATCGAGCGAGCTGATGCCGTTGGGCCCGCCGGTGAACTGCGCGAGGTTCTGGAACGTCTGCGGCACGATCTCGCCGAAACCCAGCGTCACGATCGCGAGGTAGTCACCGCGCAGCCGCAGCGTCGGCGCGCCCAGCAGGATGCCGAAGATCGCGGCGATCCCGGACGCGACGAACAGCATCACCCAGAACGGCACGTGGATCCCGAACTGCGGCGACGCGAGCATCGCGAACGAATACGACCCGATCGCGAAGAACGCCGCGTAGCCCAGATCGAGCAATCCCGCGAACCCGACGACGATGTTCAGCCCGAGCGCGAGCAGCACGAACGCGCCCGCGTCGGCAAGAAAGTTCGCAAAGCCGCCGCCGTTGCGGTGGAACAGTGCCGGCCCGAACGGCAGCACGATCGCGACGGCGAACCAGATCGCTGCGCTGCGCGCGCCGCCTTTGAGCTTCATCAGACTTTGTTCGGAAGCGACTCGCCGAGCAGACCCGACGGCCGGAAGATCAGCACGAGCACCAGGATGGAGAACACCATCACATTGGACCACTGGTCGCCGATGAACTGGGTGGTCATCGCCTCGATCAGCCCGATCAAGAAGCCGCCCAGCATCGCCCCCGCGAGGTTGCCGATCCCGCCGAGCACCGCGGCGGTAAACGCCTTGAGACCCGCGGCGAACCCGTTGAAAAACCACGTCGAGCCGTAGTACACGCCCGACACGAAACCCGCCGCGCCCGCCAGCGCAGAACCGATCAAGAACGTCAGCGCGATCGTCGTGTTGATGTCGATCCCCATCAGTTGCGCCGCATCCTTGTCCTGCGCGGTCGCGCGCATCGCCTTGCCCAGGCGCGTGTTGTACACGAACGCCTGCAGCGCGAACATGAGGACGACGGCGAGCAGGATCACCATGATTTGCTTGGTCTGGATCGACACCGTCCCGATCGCGAAGCTCGGATTCGGGATCACTTGTGGAAACGGTACCGGCGACGGACCGCGCCAGTACTGCATGATGTTCTCGAGGATGAACGACATGCCGATCGCCGTGATCAGCGGCGCGAGCTTGGGAGCGTTGCGCAGCCGCCGGTACGCGAGTCGCTCGATGATCATGCCGGTAAGGCCGCACAGCAGCATCGCGCCCAGGATCGTGACGGCGACCACCACGATCAGCATCGGTCCGGTCACGATCCCCGTCACGCCGAGCAGCGCGAGGATCGCGAGCGAGAAGAACGTGCCGAGCGTATACACGTCGCCGTGCGCGAAGTTGATCAGCTCGATGATCCCGTAGACCATCGTGTAGCCCAGCGCGATCAGCGCGTAGATCCCGCCGAGTGACAGCCCGTTGATGAGCTGCTGAAGGAAGAGGTCCAAAACCGGCTAGGTCTTGACCGTGATCGTATCGATGAGGACGGGCTTGCCGCCCTGCACCTTGTACAGCGAGAGGATCGGCGACGTGGTATCTCCGTTCGCGTCGAATCCCTGTTTCCCGATCGGGGAATCGAGGTTCGACGTGGCCGCGATGTTCTTGAGCACGTCGGCGCGCGTCGGCATCTTCCCGCCGTTGTCAGTGATCGCTTTCTCGATCGCCGCGATCTCGATCTTCGCCGCCGTGTATGCGTTGGCCGAGTATGGGCCGACGTCGCCCTTGAACCGCGCCTTGTACGCGGCCACGAACGCCTTCGCCGACGGCAGCTTTGACGCGTCGGGCGCCGCGG